>JANOZI010000933.1:0-3041 GCA_031429375.1 Acidobacteriota bacterium
GCCCGGGACCTCGCGCGCGCCCAAAATAGAAGTCCCCTGCGCCTTGCGCAGCTGCTTTCCAGCCACAGCCTAGTGTTTCGTTTCATAAGTCCTGTTAGCACCGAGGCCCGCGATGCGCCCGGATGGCAAGGCGCGACGACCGAGCAATACCGAGTGTATGTGAGGGAGGAGTAACGCAGCCAGGCGGGATGCAGCGCGGGCCGAATGCAACAGGACTTGTGAAACGAGACACTAGTCTGCGAGCAGCGTTTACCGATGCCCGACGGCGACAGTCTCGGCCGGTGAGACTTGCAGCACCCTCAGCTGCGGCGTTTCGAGCAGGGGCAGAACCTGCAGGCCGTCGGCTTCGAGGGCGCGGGGCAGCCAGGTTCGAGAGTTGCCGATCGGATACTCCTTGAAGACGTCGATAATCAGCGTCCGCTCGGGAAGCGGGCCGGCACCCTTGAGCGTGAACAGATCGGCGGGACGCAGCACCGCGGGAACGCCGGTGTAGACGCCGACGATCGTTTCGTCACCGCGCCGGACCAGGAACCGCTCGCGCACGTAGTCGTCCAGCGCCAGCCACGTGTCGATGCGGTTGACGAGCATCAGGCAGCCGAGCTCGTCGGTGCAGGCGATGCGATCGGTCGGCTGAAGCCCGTTGCGAATCTCGTCGAGGCGCGGCACGGTGATGGTCGGTCGGGCCGTCTCCAGTGTTGTGCCGAACCATTCGGCGTTCCATTGCAGGGAGCCGATCACCAGCAACATGAACGTGACCGCCGAGAAAGCCGGCTCGGTGACCCTTCGCGCAACAAATGGACCGGGTCGTTGAACCTTTTGATCACGTCCCGAATCTCGACCAGCTATCGCATAGAGATCGACGGCCACCGCAAGCAACATCGCCGTCATCGGTAGCAGCTGATAGTTCAGAGTAAGACCCGAATCAATGACTCCAAACCAGATGACCCAGCCAATCCAAAGCAAATGCACGGCGCGTTCAACGGGCGGCCAGGTTCCTCCCCACCCGGCTATCCTGGCGACGAGTGCGGCGAGCAACATGACCATCACCGGCCACGCGACGCGGGCCAGATGCCAGAACATATCGAGCGGATATCGCGAGCCGTTGACGAGGATCGACCACAGCAGCTCCTTCGACAGCGGCGCAGTCTGCATCGCGCGGGTGATTGACAGGCCGAGGGTGAATGCCACGACGCAGAGCGCAATGACCGAGATGAGTGCCGCACGACGAGGAGCGATGAGCCAACCGACGACCATCACAACGACCGCGATGCCGAACTGCTGGTCGGGGGGCCGCTCGAACAGGTTGACGACCTGCCAAACAAAGAACCGTCGAATCATCGTGTCGCCGTTCGACGGAACAGCATAGTGAAGAGCGAATATCGCCAGTTGGGCGAGCAGTAAACCGCCGGCGATGGCGACGGCCGTATTGAGCCAGCGAGTGCGCTCTTCAGTCTTGTCGAGAATCACACCCAGCACTGGTATGGCGACCAGCGTAAATGCCAGTTCGTGGGTGCACCTGCTGAGTATCGCGACGACCAAGAGCGCGATCCAGGCCCGTCGCTCGATGCAGGCAAATGCCGCGACGTAGGTCAGCAGGAACGGTGTGTAAAAGCGCGCGGTGGTTGCCGCCGCCCAGAACGGAACGGACGAGGCGACCAACGCCGTGGCAATGATCGAAAGCCGGGGCGACGACAGGAGCCGGTTGAGTAGAAGGAAGAGCAGTACCAGTGTGGCCGTAGCCGAGAGCAGGCTCAAGACGCGAGCCGCCACCAGGTCATTTCCCGGGATGAGGCTGACCAGCCAGCTCGCGTATGAATAGGCAAGCCCGCGATCGTAGAGGAGCCCGGATGGCAGAATCGGCAGGCCGGTGGCCTGGATGCCGCGCACGGCAAAGACCGTGAACTCTTCGTCGACCGAGTAGCCGGGTCTTGTGAGCTGCAACGAGCCGACGAGGAGCACCGCCGCGGCGAGCAGCGCGATCCAGATCGGCCGCGCAATCACGCGATGGTGATGCCCTTGTTCAGGTAAACATCCTGAATCGCGTTCAACAGGCCGACCCCGTCTTTCATCGGCCGCTGGAACGCCTTGCGCCCCGAGATGAGGCCCATGCCGCCGGCGCGCTTGTTGATCACCGACGTCTTGACCGCGTCCTTGAGGTCGGTGTCGCCCGCCGACGCACCGCCCGAGTTGATCAGGCCGGCGCGCCCCATGTAGCAGTTGGCGAGCTGGTAGCGCGTCAGGTCGATCGGATGATCGGTGGTGAGGTCCGAGTAGACCCGCTTGTCGGTCTTGCCGAACTTGATCGCGTTGTAGCCGCCGTTAATCTCGGGCAGCTTCTGCTTGATGATGTCGGCTCCGATCGTCACGCCCAGGTGATTGGCCTGGCCCGTGAGGTCCGCGGCGAGGTGATAGTCGGCGTCCTTGGTCTTGAACGCGGCATTCCTCAAGTAGCACCACAATACCGTGAACATGCCAAGCTCGTGGGCCTGCTCGAACATCTCGGTGACTTCCTGGATCTGCCGCTTCGACTCCTCGGAGCCGAAGTAGATCGTCGCGCCCACGCCCCGCGCGCCCATCTCGAAGCCCTGCCTGACGCTCGCGAAGCGGATTTGATCGAACTGGTTCGGGTACGACAGAAACTCGTTGTGATTGAGCTTCAGGATGAACGGAATCCTGTGCGCGTACTTGCGCGCCACGATGGCGAGCACGCCCAGCGTCGAGGCCACGGCGTTGCAGCCGCCCGCGACCGCCAGCCTGACGATGTTCTCGGGATCGAAATACTCGGGGTTGGGCGCAAACGACGCGCCGGCGGAATGCTCGATGCCCTGATCGACCGGCAGGATCGACACGTAGCCCGTGCCCGCCAGGCGGCCGTGATCGAACAACGACTGCAGGTTGGCCAGCACCGGAATCGGGCGGTTCGAGCCCAGGTGGATGCGCTCCACAAAATCGGGGCCCGGCAGGTGCAGGCTCGCCTTGGCAATCTTGCACTGATGCTGCAGCAATCCGCGCGCGTCGTCTCCGAGAATCTCTTCGACTGT
>JANOZI010000934.1:0-2823 GCA_031429375.1 Acidobacteriota bacterium
GCATTGCCCCCTCCTCATGAAGGGGCGAGTGTCACCTATGTCTCCGGAATACGGTGTAACCTATGTCTCGCTAAGCACAGCACGGTCTATCGCGCGCGAAGCGGTGGGCCGGCGCCACGCCGTGCGTGCCACACCGCAAGCACTCTTATCTCGTTAGCGGACGGGACGTAGTAGACGTGATAACGCGTCCCCTTCAGCAGAAGGCGGCGAGTACTGGGAATTGGCGATTGTTGATAGAGCCGGCCGAGATATGGCGCGTCGCCAACTGTGTCGAACGCCGCCGTCAGCTCTTCGAGGAACAGATTCGGCGACGCGTCGCGGTTCTTGCGACACCAGCCGTCGATTTCGAGAATCTGTACATCAGCTTCAGGTGTGGTTCGGACAGGGAGCGTCACCGGCTGCGGCGCAGTTCGTCGAGAATCGCGGATGCCGGTCGAAGACGACCGGACTCGGCGGACTTCCAAGACGCCGAGAGAGCCTCGTGCAGCGCCAGACGCTCGTCGTCTGTGAGGTCGTCGCCCTCGTCGTCTGCAACCAGGTCGACAACCGTTCCCTCCGGCAGTGTTGTCGGCTCGTCGAGCACGAGCCGGCCGTTTTCGACACGGGCTTGAAGAGGGCTCATGGGCCTACTGTAAGGGTTTCCTAGATGGCCAGCAAGGGGTCAGACTGCGCGCCGAAGCCCGTCGATTTGGTTGAGTCAGCCCGCGATTTGATTCCAACTGGCCGGCATCGGGGACGCCAGACTTCACCTGAACTGCGAGTGGCTTCGTCTAGGCGAGCCAGCGTCCAGCGAAGTCTGTCCCGCCGTAGCGCAGCCAAGCAGTGCGCCTCGCGAAGGCGGACCGTCACCGGAAGAAATTCCTTCCACATCATCCGGCCGCGGGTCGCTTATTAACCTAAACGGCGACGTCCGCGATCGTTCGCCGCGTCGGTCACTTCCCAGGTAGCTTGACCTTCAGCTCCTCCAGCCAATTCAGCACGACGACCATGCTTGGAGCCTGCTCGGTGCCCGAAGTCTTGATCATCAGGAACCGCTGGCCGTCCGGCGAGACGTCGTAGGTGCGACCGGTCGCGCGGGTGTAATACGGGGTGTCGAACACCTTCGTCGGCGTGCCGGCACTGAAGGCCGGGGCCGTCTGAATCGCAACGCGCGTCATCGCGCCGGCGCCATCGAAATAGAACAGCTCCGTGCCGCTCCGCGCCCACAGCGGGCGGGTGCCCCCGCTGGTCGAGATCGTCCAGTGCCCGTCGTCCACATTGGGAAACGGCCGCACGGAGATCTCGAACCGGCCCGACTCGTTCGACTGATACGCCAGCCAGTGCCCGTCGGGCGAGAGTTCGCCGTTGTCTTCGGTGAACGTCGTGTGCAGCAGCGGCTCGGTCTGTCGCGACGGCGTCCCGGGCGGCTTCGCGAGGTCCAGGCGCAGGACGCGCAGATCGACGCCCGTCGTCGGCACGACTTCCCGGGCGATTAGCCGCGTGCCATCGGGGGAGATCGACAGCGGAGCCCCGCCCTGCGAACTCGTGGTCAACCGCTCGACCGTCCCCGTGTTGTTGGCCGCTTGCACGTAGAGGCTGGCGACGCCCGCGCGCCCTGATGAGAAAATGATGCGTTGGCTGTCAGGCGTCCACACCGGGTACTGATCGATGGCTGGCGCATCCGTCAGCCGCGTCATCGTCTGACGCGCGAGATGCCAAATCCAGAGGTCCTGCTGCTGATCGCGAATGTCGAGCGCCACCCGAGTGCCGTCTGGCGAGAGGCGCGTATACGAATAGGCGCGCGGCGGCGCGGCCGCCAGGGGCTCCTCGTCGCCTTGCCGCGTGACCCACACCAGCGACCGCGAGCCCCCCGTCGCCCCGCCCGGGACATACACGAGCGCGCCCGTCTGCGAGACGCTGAACTCGGCGGCCCCGGACTGAAGCGTCGTCACCGCCTCAACGACGGGCACCGGATCGCTCAACACGGCGAGCGTCTCCGAATTGAACCGCACCGCGCGCAGCGTGCCCGCCATCGCGTAGGCCAGATACCCCGGCGCGACGTATTCGGCCTGGCTCCCCCCGCGAATCAGCATCGTGGTGTGCCCGGTGCTGAGATCCCGCACCGCGACCTGCGCGGTCTCGATCCCGCCGCTCGCCGAGGCGATGGTGAACAGCACGGCCTGCCCGTTGGGCAGGATGGACGGGAAGAGATGATCCCCCTCGCCGTGCGCGGCATCGGGGGTGGTCAGGACGGTCGGCGTCCCGCCCGCGGCGCCGACGCGGAGCAGCCCGGTGTCGGTCGCGCTGGTCGCAAAGAGGATCGTGTCGTCCGGCCCCCAACTCGCGCCGCGCGGTCCGCCCACAAAGGAGCACAGCGTGACGGGCGGCCCGCCCGCGATCGACACCTTCTTAAGCTCGTCTGCCGCAAAGAACCCGACCCAGCGACCGTCGGGCGAGAAGAACGGACTGCGCGCGTCGGTGATGCCCCGGAGGGGTACTGCCTCGAGCGCATCGATCGCCCGGACCATCAGCTGCTGATCCGCGCCCACATAAGCGATTCGCGTGCCATCGGCAGAGAGTACGAGGTCGCGATCGTTGCCGTTGACGGCGAGCGCCTGTGGGGCCGGCGGAACGAGGGCGAAGCGCATCGGCTGGAGCGGCACGGGTGTGGGGCGCATCAGCGCCCAGGTAGCGAGTGTCGCAACGACGGCGCCCACAAGGAGCGCTGCGCCTGCAATGGTGACGATGCGGCGTGGCGCGGGGGACGGAGCCGCCGTTGTCTGCGGCGCGGCCGTCTCGAACGCGCCCTCCAGCGCGAGGCGCACGTCCTGCATGTCGCCGAGA
>JANOZI010000935.1:0-4073 GCA_031429375.1 Acidobacteriota bacterium
AGCACGATCGCCGCGCCGACCGCGGTATCGTTGTCGGCGCCGAAAAAGGACGTCGCGCCGAGCCGGAAGGCCTTGTGGAAACCGCCCACGCCGCCAGGCGTCGGCACCGCCACGCCCACGACCAGCGGCGCCAGCATCAGCAAGCCACCGGTGAACGGCATCGCGATGCCGAACGCGATCGCGACCGTCCAGATGCCCGCCCCGATCGTGACCCACAGCACCAGCGACCACGCCAGCGCCGCGAGCAAACGCTCGGGCCGTCTCACCACGGCGAAGCCTTCGGCAAACGTCTGTGCCAGCTTCGCGATCAGCGCGGCCAGGCGCGCCGGTAGGATCCGCTCCGCCTTGATCAGCCACGCATGCAGCTTCTCCGGGTGCCCGGCCATGAAAAACATCAGCGCCAGGATGCCGACCGCGACCGGCGCCATCACCAGGCCGCCGACACGAATCGCGCTGAAGACCGTCGAATCGCGCGCCTCCATGCCCGGGTCGAACCACAACAAGTAACTGGCCAGCAACAACAGCACCGCCACGAGATCGAGAATGCGCTCCACCAGAATGGTCGCGAACGTGGCCGTAGCGCTGAGGCCTTCGCGCCGCGCCAGCAAGTACGGCCGGATCACCTCTCCGGCCCGGGCCGGCAACACCGCGGAGGCGCCAAACCCGATCACCGTGGTCTTGAACACCACCCAGAACCGCGTCGGCCCAAGCGGTCCCAGCAAGTACTGCCACCGTTCGGCCCGGATGAAAAAACTGATCGCCGTCAACGCCAGCGAGGCCATCAGGTAGCTGCCCTGCGCCGTCCGCACCGAACTCCAGACCCGCGCCAGGTCTGCATTGCGAAGAAAGATCGCGAGAAGCCCGACTGCCAGACCAACGACTACCAGCGTTCGGATAACAGTGCGCAAACCACCGTCCATACTACATGAGGTATCGCTCGCGGGAGGCACCCCCGGCGGTTGGCGTCGACGCAGCTGCCGGACGAAGTGCGTACAGTGCGTACAGTGCGTACGGTGCCTGGGCGTGCGTACCGTGCTTTGGTGCCTACCGTGCTTTGGTGCCCAGCGTGCTTTGGTGCCTAGCGTGCAGGGGTGCCTAGCGTGCTGCGGTGCCTACCGTGCTGCGGTACCCAGGTGGCTCGTTTCCCGCGTGCTTGAGGCACTCGCGGTCGTTGTGCCATCGCACTCGTGGGACGCGCGCACAGTACGCATGTTAGGCACCGTACGCACTGTACGCACCGAATCTGCGTTACCATGAGCATCTTTCGCGAGCGCCCGTGCCTGCACAACCGCTCTTAGAAACCACGCTGGATGGCCTCACCCTGGTTCGCCGGGGCAAGGTCCGCGATGTCTACGCGGCCGGCGATGCGCTGGTGATCGTCGCGACCGATCGCATTTCGGCGTTCGACTATGTTCTCGGCTCGGGCATTCCCGACAAGGGTCGAGTGCTCAATCAACTCTCGGCGTTCTGGTTCGAGCGCACGGGCCACATCGTGCCCAACCACTTGATCTCGATCGATGCCCACGCGTTTCCCGGCGCCGTGAAGGCGCATGCCGCGGTGCTGGAGGGCCGATCGATGCTGAGCCGCACCACCACGCCGCTGCCAATCGAATGCGTCGCCCGCGGTTACCTGTCTGGATCCGGCTGGAAAGATTACAAAGCGACCGGCGCGTTATGCGGCATCGCCCTGCCTGGCGGTTTGCGCGAGTCCGATCGGCTGCCCGAGCCGATCTTCACGCCGGCGACGAAGGCCGATTCCGGGCACGACGAAAACATCAGCGAAGCGGCGGCGGCGCGCGTGGTCGGCGCGGAGCTGCTGGCGCGGCTCAAGCGGCTGACGCTGGAGTTGTACGCGCACGGGGTCGCGCATGCCGAGGCCAGGGGCATCATCCTGGCCGACACGAAATTCGAGTTTGGAATGACCGCGGACGGCGAACTGCTGCTGATCGATGAGATGATGACGCCCGATTCGTCGCGCTACTGGCCGAAGGATCACTACGCGCCGGGCGGGCCGCAACCGAGCTTCGACAAGCAGTACGTGCGCGACTACCTGGAGTCGATCCAGTGGAACAAGCAGCCGCCGGTGCCGTCGCTACCCGCTGAAGTGGTCGCCGGCACCCGTCAGAAGTATCTCGACGCGTTTCGCCGCCTCACCGGCCGCGAACTGGACGGCGCCCATGCGTGATCTGCTCGACAAGCTGGTCGTCGAAATGGTGGACCGGGGCGTCGATTTCGAGGATGCGCGCACGGAGTTCGAGAAGCGGTTCATCGCCAAGGTGCTCGATAAGTCCGACGGCAATCTGTGCCGAGCCGCCGAGATCCTGGGCGTTCATCGCAACACCCTCACCCGGCAGATCAAGAAGTTGAAGCTCCGCGGCCGCTGACCGTACTTCTTACACAATCGCGCGATTGTGACTCGATTTGCCGACCCCTCTGCTGGCCCTGGGGCGGCAGCAGTCCGGTTTTCCTAGGGTATTTCATTTTTGCATGGTTGGCGTGACTCTTGCTCATCTGTATGGGTGTCATATTGCTCTTTTGCCGAAAGATTGGCCATGCCCAGCCGCATCCTGTTGGTCGAACCAGACCCCGTTTCCGCCGCCCTCATCGAGCAGGTGCTCGTCGAAGGCGGTCACCAGGTGACGGCCGTTCCGTCATTTGAGGCCGCTTCTATGCCGACGGCGCGGGTCAAACCCGACCTGCTCATCGCGGCCGTCAGGTTGGGCCGCTATAACGGCCTGCATCTGGCGATTCGATTCCGCGCGGGTTACCCGGGACTACCGATAATCGTAATCGGCGACGACGAAGTCGGCCTCGCGGCAGAAGCAATGCAACTCAGGGCGCGATTCGTGCCCAGATCGATCCCACCGGGCCAGTTTCTGGATTTCATCGACCAGCTCATGTCAGGCCGCGCGCCGAGAGATCTGGTAAGCACGCGCCGATGGCCGCGACGATCCGCCACGCTCAGCGCGCAGGTCGCCCAGGATGTTGCGCGGGTCGTCGACATCGGCTACGGCGGACTCCGGCTGGAATGCCCCCGCCAGCCTACCGACGGTCAGGGCATGGACGTGAGCCTGCCGTCGGTCGGAATCGTCGTCAAGGGCGTTCTTCGATGGGCGCGGCCGACCCCCGACAAGCACTCGTGGCTGTGCGGGTTCGAGGTCGACACCCTCACCACCGATACGCGCCAGTGGCGGCGCGTCGTCGATTCGGTCCGCGGCGAATCCTAAAGAGACAGCTTAACGAGTAACGAAGAGGGGGCTCCGCAGCCCCCTCTTTCCTTTTCTATTTCTTGCCCTTGTCGTCCTTTTTGGGTTCTTCCTTCTTGACGGCCGTCACCTTCCAGTCGAACGTTTCCGACTCCGACAGCCTGCCGTCCGAGACGGTCACGGTCACGCGATACTCCTTCGTTGCGACACCGACCGTTCCGGAAATCACGCCACCGCTCATCGACAGGCCGGGCGGCAACCCGGATGCCGTGAAGGTCAGGCTATCGCCGTCCGGATCGCTCGCCGCCATCACCAGACGGGCTGACGCGCCCACCTTCGATGACTGATCGCCGATGTTGCGGAGGCGCGGGGCCCTGTTGGCATCGAGAATCGTCCACGTGAACTGCTGCGACACCTCTTGCTTGCCGGCGCGAAGCGTCACGGTGACGTGATACACGCCGGCCGCCTTCTTCCCGACGTTGCCGCTGATGGTGCCATCCTTGTCGATGTGAAGCGCGCGGGGTAAGCCCGAGGCCTCGAAGTGAACCGGCCGCAGGTCGGAACGGCGCCGTTTCATCACGTTGCTGTCCCAGTTCAACTGCAGGCGGACCGACTGATCTTCCGTGCTGGTCTGCGGTCCGGGGTTGACCAGGACGAGCGGGTCATCCGCCGCGTCGTTGACCACCCAGGTGAAGGTCCTGGTGCCCGACAAGAGGCCGTCTGACGCCGTCACGATAACGGTGAAGGTGCCAGGCGTGGTCGGCGTTCCGGAGATCACTTTGGTTCCGGGTGCAAGGCTCAACCCGCCCGGCAGACCGGTGGCGGTATAGGTGAGCGGGTCCCCGTCGGCGTCGGTCGCATTGAGCG
>JANOZI010000936.1:0-1846 GCA_031429375.1 Acidobacteriota bacterium
AGACGATGAAGGTGATGAAGTTTGGCGGCACGTCGGTCGCTGATCAAGCGGCAATCGAGCGGCTGATAGCGCTGGTGCGGGCCGAGCGGCAAGCCGAATCGCAGCGCGAAGGCGGCGATGCGCGCGGGCCGGTGGTGGTGGTGTCGGCTTTGTCGGGCGTGACCGATCGCCTGCTCGGTGTCGCTGCCCAGGCCGGGGCCGGCGACGTCGAAGGCGCGCGCACCAGCCTGCAGGAGCTGCGCAAGCGTCACATCACCGTTTCGGAAGTGATCAAGGACCCCGTGCTGCGCGAGCCGGTGGTCGCGGCGCTCAACCGCGAGTACGACGAGCTCGAGCGCGTGGTGCACGCGCTTGCGGTGTTGCAGGAAGTGTCGCCGCGCTGGCTCGACACGCTGGCCGCCAGCGGCGAGATTCTGAGCAGCCAGATCGTCGCGGCCGCGCTGACGTCGCACCAGCTGTTGGCCTCATGGGTCGACGCGCGCAAGGCGATCGTCACCGACGGCGAGCACACGGCTGCCGCCCCGCTGTTCCAGGAAACCACCGCGGCGTTGATGGCACATGCCGATCCACCGCTCGCGGCCGGACGAATCCCGGTGATTGGCGGATTCGTCGGCGCGTCGGCCGGCGGCGTCACGACCACGCTGGGACGCGGCGGCTCCGATTTTTCAGCCGCCATCGTTGGCGCCTGTCTCGGCGCCAGCGAGATTCAGATCTGGACCGACGTCGACGGCATGCTCACCGCCGATCCGCGCATCGTCAAGTCTCCGCAAGTCGTGCCGCACCTGTCGTTCGCGGAAGCGTCCGAGCTGGCGTACTTCGGCGCCAAGGTGCTGCACCCCGCCACCATTCAGCCGGCGGTGGCGCGCAATATTCCCGTGAGAATCCTCAACTCGCATCGGCCGCAGGCCCGCGGCACGCTGATCACCGGCCAGCGGCCGCCGACCGAGCGGCCGCTCACCGCGGTGGCGTCAAAGAAGAGTGTCACCGTGGTCGACATCACGTCGACGCGGATGCTGATGGCCCACGGCTTCCTGCGGCGGCTGTTCGAGGTCTTCGAGCGATTCAAGACCGCTGTGGATGTCGTGACGACCTCCGAAGTCAGCGTGTCGGTGACGGTGGACGATCCGCGGCGGCTGCCGTCGATCATCGACGCCTTGTCGGGATTCGCGGAGGTCGCGCTCGAAGACGCCATGGCCATCGTCTGCGTGGTCGGCGACGGCCTGCAGCGCGACCCGGCCCTCGCCGCGGGCGTGCTGGCATCGGTCGGTGACGTGCCGCTCCGCATGCTGTCGCAGGCGGCATCGCGGCGGAACATCACGTTCGTGATTCGTGAATCAGACCTGCCCGCGGCTCTGGGTCGCATCCACGACAAGTTCTTCTCGGAGGTGATCGCCTGACAATGCGCGTGCTGTTGCTGGGGCATGGCCGCATGGGGCAGCTCGTGGAGTCGCTGGCGCCGTCGTACGGAGCCACCGTGGCCGGGGTGATCGACGAGCATTCGAGCGACCGCGCGATTGCCGACGGCACGTTCGGCACGGTTGACGTGGCGATCGACTTCACGCTGGCCGACGCGGTGCCGAGGAACCTGCCGCAACTGGCCGGCCGCGGCATCAACGTGGTGATTGGCACGACCGGGTGGCAGGCGCAGGAAGCGGGGATGCGGGAGGTGGCCGGCAACGCCGGCATCGGCGTGCTCGCGGCCTCGAACTTTTCGCTCGGCATGAACGTGTTTCAGCTGGTGGTCGAAGACGCGGCGCGCCGCTTCGCCGCGCACGAGGAATTCGGCGCGTGGATTCACGAAGCGCACCACGTGATGAAGAAGGACGCGCCGTCGGGCACCGCCATC
>JANOZI010000937.1:0-4257 GCA_031429375.1 Acidobacteriota bacterium
CGTTCGAGCGCGAGCCGTACATCCTCGGCGTAAATAACGGCTTCGTCCAGTTTGCCTATGACGGCTGGTACAAGAACCTCGTGCGCGATCGCATCACGACCGAGGATGTGGCCTGGGCGAGCAACCTGCTCGCGCAGCTGACGCCCCAGCAGTGGGAGGCCGCCTTCAACGCCGGCGGCTACACGCCCGAAGTGGCCAAGCGGTTCATCGCGAAGCTGCGCGAGAAGATCGAACACGGCCGGTCGTTGGGCACGCGGGCCGACCAATAATCCCCGCTAACTACTTGAGAAACGCGGACACGGCCGCCTCGAATTCTTTCGGCGAGGTCAGATTCAGCAGGTGGCCCCCGCCGGGAATGACGACGAGCCGCGCGCCTGGGATGCGCTTGCCGAGGAGCTCGGCCGGCTCGCGTTGCAAGGCGTCATGCTCACCGATGAGAATAAGCGTGGGCACGCGCACCTCGTCGAGCCGATCGACCGCATTTCGCGCGGGGCCCTTCATCAAGTCACGCGAGACCGTCCACAGCCGATCGTTCTCGGTGACCATTTGCCGCACCAGCGGCTGCGATTCCGGCGGCGCGGCGAACACCGTCGTCGCCAGCAGCACCTCGGCGGCCTTCTTGTAGTCGCGCGCTTGCAGCGCCTGCCCCAGATCGCCGACAAACGCGGGGCGTTCCTTCGAGACGTATCCGCTGGGGGCCGGCCCGCTCAGCACGATGCGCTCGACCCGTGACGGGTGCTCCAGCGCGGCGTCGAGCGCGATAGCCGAGCCTGCCGAAAGTCCGACCAACGCAGCCTTCGGGATCTTCAGCGTGTCGAGGACGTCGATCAAGTCGCCGAGCATACTGAACGGCGCGGTCGCCGTATCGGACTGCCCGTGCGCCCGCAGGTCGTAGCGCACCACGGTGTGATCGCGGGAGAGCCAGACCGTCTCGCGCGCCCACATCCGGCGATCGAGATTCGATCCCGTCAGCAGCACCACCACGGGCCCGCTGCCCTGCACGTCATAACTGATGCCCGCCGCGGTCTTCCCCGCCCGAACGCCCGCCTGGCCGTGACCGATCGCGCAGAACGCAATGATGAAGATCGCAATAGTGGGTCGCATCCTGTTAACTTTAAACTTAGAACTGAACTTTGAACTGACACTTGGACTGAAACTTTCAACTTTCAACTTTCAACTTCCAACTGTCATGAGAATGCCTGTCTGGCTCGAACCCATGGCCGCGACGTTGACGCAGGAACGCTTCAGCGGCCCCGAGTGGCTGTTCGAGCGCAAGTTCGACGGCATCCGCCTGCTGGCCTACAAGCGCGGCGGCGAGGTCGAGTTGTACTCTCGCAACCGGCTGCCTCAACACCTGCCCGCCCTCGCGAAGGCGATCGAGCGCCTGCCGCCCGACGAGTTAATCCTCGACGGCGAGGTGGCGTGGCACGGCGGCAGCGATTATCACGTCTTCGACATCCTGTGGATCGACGGGCGCCTCGTCACATCGCTGCCGTTGGAAGAGCGTCGCGCGTTGCTGAAAACACTGCCCCTCAAGGCGCCGATGCACCGGGTCGAGCTGCTGTCCGGCGACGAACCCTGGGAGCGGGCCCGGCGAGAAGGCTGGGAAGGCGTGATCGCGAAGCGACGCGGCACCCACTACGAGCACCGCCGCTCGAAGCACTGGCTCAAGATGAAGATCGAGGCGTCGCAAGAGCTGGTGGTCGGCGGCTTCACCGACCCGCAAGGTTCGCGTGCCGGCCTTGGCGCGCTGCTCGTCGGCTACTACGAGCGACCTGCCCTGAGCGAGCGACGGCCTGAAGCTTCTGAAGGCCGACGCGAGTCGAAGGGCGACTTTGTCTTTGCCGGCAAGCTCGGCACCGGCTTCGACACCAGGATGTTGCTCGATTTACGAACGCGCCTCAACGCGCTCGAGATCGCCAAACCGCCATTCACCAGGGCCGTGGGATTACCGAAGATTCGCGCCCACTGGGTCCGCCCCAAGATCGTGGTGCAGGTTGCGTTCATGGAGTGGACTAAGCACGGCAAGATGCGGCATCCGCGGCTGATCGCGATCCGCTTCGACAAACGGGCGCGCGACGTCACGAGGGAGCAGAAGTGATCACCCATCCAGAGAAGGTGCTGTTCCCGGACGATGGCATCACGAAGGGCGAGCTGGCGGAGTACTACGAGTCCGTCGGGGCGGTGATGCTGCCGCACCTGCGCAACCGGCCGATCACGATGGAGCGCTTCCCCGCCGGCATCGGCAAGAAGGGCTTCTGGCAGAAGTCGGTCGAGAAGGGCTGTCCCGAGTGGCTCGAGCGCGTCGAGGTCGGCAAGAAAGGCGGGGTCGTGCACCATCCGCTCGTCACCGACCAGCGCGGGTTGATGTGGCTGACCAACCAGAACACCATCACGCATCACGTCTGGACGTCGCGGGTGCCCGACCTCGATCATCCCGATCTCTGCGTCTTCGATCTCGATCCGTCGAAAGACGATGTCGCAGCGGTGCGCAAAGCGGCGATCGAGCTGCGCGATTTGCTCGAGGAGCTCGGCCTGCCGTCGTGGGTCAAGACTTCAGGCTCGAAAGGCTTCCACATCGTCGTGCCGCTTGACGGCAAGACGCATAACCATGATGTCGTGCGTTTTGCCGGCGCGGTGGGTGCGTGGTTCGTCAGCCGCGCGCCCGATCGGCTGACGCAGGAGTTCAGCAAGGTCGATCGCACCGGACGCATTTACGTCGACACGGGCCGCAACACCCAGGGCGCGACGTTCGCTGCCGCCTATACCGTGCGGGCGAAGCGCGGCGCGCCGGTGTCGGCGCCGTGCACGTGGAAGGAAGTGGAAGGCGGCAAGGTCGGCCCGGCCACGTTCACGCTGAAGAACATGCCGGCCCGTGTTGCCAAAGTGGGCGACGTGTGGGCCGACATGAAGCGGCGCGGCCGATCGCTGACCAAGGCGATCGACAAGCTGCGCCGGCTGCGAAGCTGACTCCACTCGATACCTCTCCTGCGGCGCGCGGCTGGACCACACCGTGTAGCGCGTGTGCTACACTGCTCACATGAGTCGCCGCATCACCCAACGGGAACTGCGCAATGAGAGCGGCCGCATCATGCGGGCCCTGGACAAGGGGGAGTCGTTCACGGTCACCCGCAATGGCGTGCCAGTTGGCGAATTGGTACCGATGAGACCGCGGGTGTTCGTCGCGGCCGAGACCGTGGCGGCCGCCTACCGACGCGCTCCGCGGATCGCGCACAAGCGATTCCGCCACGATCTGGACTCCGCGATCAACCAGGACCCGACGCCGCGTGGCTGAGCCCCGACATGCGCGCGGGCTGATCGACACCTCCGTGGTGATCGACCTGGACGTGATCGACCCGGAGCGCTTGCCAGGCGAGCTTGCCATCTCCGCAATGACCCTGGCGGAACTCGCGGCGGGCCCACACGCCACGAAGGATGCCGGAGAACGGGCGCGCCGTCAGGATCGGCTGCAACGCACCGAGGCGACATTCGAGCCCCTGCCTGTCGATAGCCACGTCGCCCGTGCGTACGGCCGGGTGTACGCTGCAGTTGCCGCGGCTGGCCGTAAAGCGCGCGGACGCCGGGCGACGGATCTGTTCATTGCCGCAACGGCCTTGGCGGCGGATCTCCCCCTGTATACCCGCAATCCGAGTGATTTCGCCGGGCTCTCCGAGTTGCTCGAAATCATCGCCGTTTGATGCCTGGCATACGCACGAGGTCGATCCGGGGTGACGTGTGACACGAAGTGCACCGGTATCGGCGCCGTGCACCTTGAAGGACGTCGAAGGCTCAGGTCAGCCCGCCACCTTCACGCTGCGGAATGTGCCCGGGCGAAGGTCGGCGACGTGCGGGCCGACATGAAGCGGCAGGCCGATCGTTGACGAAGGCGATCGAAAAGTTGCGCCGGCTACGAACCTGACGGCGCGAGATCACGCGCCCCTCGGGCCCTCCCCATAAGCTCTGCCCCGCTCGATCGCGCGTCACGACGCGATCGAGAACCTTCACGTCGTAAACGGGTTCTTTGACGATCTCCTTGTCGGCGCCATAGAAACGCCGCTCACGGTGAGCGTTGTCGTTGCGAAGTGCCAGCAGCCCCTCGTGGCGCTTCTTGAGGGTCTTGAGCCATGCCAAGCCTTCGTTGATAGTGATCTCCGCCATATACCGCCTCATTCCGACGCCGGTTGCGTCCGACGACGACGATGCCATCGTCGTCGAAGACTTGTCAAACAAGTCGCGTACAATCCGCCTGTGGACTTT
>JANOZI010000938.1:0-10833 GCA_031429375.1 Acidobacteriota bacterium
GCCTGGTAGTACGAGTGCCGCTCGCTCTTGATGTTGAAGTAGACGTTGTCGATGCCGGCGACGAGCGATCGCATGCGCTTCATCTTGCGCTCGATCACGTCGGTCCGCTCCATCGGCAGCCATTGATAGGCGGTGCCGGGCTTGGGCACCAGCGGGTTCACGCTGGCGACGATCCGGCCGATACGGCCGCGCGGGCGGGCGTGCTTCAGCATGATCTCGTGCAGCTGCAGCGTGAGGTCGCGGATCGCGACGAGGTCCTCGTCCTCTTCGGTGGGGAGGGCAATCATGTAATAGAGCTTCAGGCTCTCGATGCCGCTCGAAAAAATCAGCTCGGCGCGATCGAGGATCTCTTCGTTCGTCACGGTCTTGTTGATCACACGGCGCAGGCGATCCGAGCCGGTCTCCGGCGCGATGGTCAGCGTGCGCTCGCCGCTCTCTTTGAGCAGCGACACGATCGCCGGAGTGAGGTCGTCGAGGCGCAACGAGGCCGGGCTGATCGAATAACCCATGTCCTTGAGGCTGCGCAGGATGTGCTCGATGTCGGGGTGATCGCACAGCGCGATCGACACCAGGCCGGCGCGCGACGAATGCGCCCGGGCGTTCCTGGCGAGGTCGAGAATGCGATCGGTCGGAAAGGCGCGGACCGGCAGGTAGTTGTAACCGGCCCAGCAGAACCGGCAGAGGTTGGCGCACCCACGCACGACTTCGATCAGGAAGCGCGAGCCGAACTCGGTATCGGGCGTGAAAATCGTGGTGCAGGGAGGGTCAACGGCCTCGGTCGACTTGAGCGCGGCCTTTTTCACGATCGCCGGTGCGCCGGTGCCTTCGCGCGGAATGTATCGCACGATGGTGCCGTCGTCGGCGTATTCGACGTCGTAGAAAGACGGAATGTAATAGCCGCGCGCTTGCGCCAGGCGCTTCAGTTGCTCGGATCGCGACGAGGTGCCGAACGCGTCGACCAGCGCCGGCACGAGGGCTTCGCCTTCGCCGGCGGCAATCACGTCGGCAAACGGCGCGAGCGGCTCGGGATTGACGAAGGTGACGGCGCCGCCGATCACGACGAGCGGGTGCCGGTAATCGCGGTCGGCCGCGCGCAGCGGCACGCCGGCCAGGCGCAGCAGCGTGAGCACGTTGGTGTAGTCCCACTCGAACGACACCGAAAACGCGATCACGTCGAAGTCGGCCACCGGCGTCTGGGACTCGAGCGTGACGATGCGGGTGCCGGCTTCGCGCAGGGCGGCGAGCTCCTGCTTGGGCGGCAGGAACACGCGCTCGCACACGATGTCGGGCTGGTCGTTGAAGAGACGGTAAATGGTTTGGAATCCGAGGTTCGACATCCCCACGAAATACGTGTTGGGGAACACCAAAGCCACGCGCAGCCGATTGGCGTGCGGCTTGGTGACGTAGCCCACTTCCCGGGAAAGGACGTCTTGTGCGAACTCGCGCTGTTGCTTTGGCTTCATTCAGTAGAGCAAATCAGTCACAGGGAACTGTCGAGCTGCGTCTTCGCAGACAGCGCTCGCGGCTCCCCTGGATCTGTCTACTGTATCAGTGCTATCCCTCGTTCCGCCGCAGGAAGGCCGGCACCTCCAAATCCAGGTTCAGGTCGAACTCTCCCGGCATCGAGTTGTCGGAATCGGCCAATGGCATGTCGGCGCCGGCCGGCGCCGCCGCGGCGTTGGGCGCCACATACGGCATTTCGAGCCCCGACCGGCGGGTGATCGTGGGACGCGACTGCGCCGCCGGCGGGTCGAGGCGGATCTGCGACGAGTAAGCGGTCATGTCGACCGGCGTCTGCATCGGCGCCGCCGCGGGCGTGGAGCGGTCCGTCCGGGCGTGCTCGAATCCGGTGGCGATCACGGTGATCTTGATGCTGCCCTTCAGCTTCGGATCGACCACCGCGCCGAAGATGATGTTGGCGTCTTCGTGCGCCGATTCCTGGATGATGGTCAGCGCCTCGTTGACCTCGAGCAGCGACATGTCGGGCCCGCCGGTCACGTTGATGATCACGCCGCGCGCCCCTCGCACCGATGCGTCCTCGAGCAGCGGGCTCGAGATCGCGCGATTGGCGGCATCGATCGCGCGCGACGGGCCGTCGGCCATCGCCGTGCCCATCATCGCCACGCCCATGCCCGACATGATCGTCTTGACGTCGGCAAAGTCGAGGTTGATGAGCCCCGGCACCAGGATCAGATCCGAGATGCCCTGGATCGCCTGGCGCAACACATCGTCCGCGGTCACGAAGGCGTCGAGCATCGAGGTGTTGCGATCGATCACCGCCAGCAGCCGCTCGTTGGGGATGGTGATCACGGTGTCGACCGCCTCGCGCAGCGCGTCGATGCCGGCTTCGGCCTGGCGGAAGCGCTTGCGGCCTTCGAACTTGAACGGCTTGGTGACGACCGCGATTGTCAGCGCGCCGAGCTCGGTGGCGAGGCTCGCGATCACCGGGGCGGCGCCGGTGCCGGTGCCGCCGCCAAGTCCGGTGGTGACAAACACCATGTCGGCGCCCGACAGCGCCTGGATCAGCGCGTCGGTGTCTTCGAGCGCCGCCTGCCGCCCGACATTGGGGTCCGCGCCGGCGCCCAGGCCCTTGGTGAGCTTGCCGCCGATCTGGATCTTCACGGGCGCGGGGTTGGCCTTGAGCGCCTGGGCGTCGGTGTTGGCGACCATGAACTCCACGCCCGAGATGCCGGCCTGCACCATGCGCGACACGGCATTGCTGCCGCCGCCGCCGACGCCGATCACCTTGATCCGCGCGCCCATGCGCGCCTCCTCATCCAGCGTAAGCCGCAGTGCCTCGTAGCCGTCCTGGTCCGCCATCGTGCCTCCTCAATCCTGAAGTCGTTGCGATCGTGACATCCGCGTGCGCGCTGATTCCTGATCCCTGATGCCTGATCCCTGATGCCTGATCAGAAAAACTCTTTGAACACCGTGCGCAGACGGCCTATGACGCGGGTCAGCGCGCCGCCGCCGCTCGACGCCGCATTCGAGCCGCGATGCCGCGCCGCGTACAGCACCAGGCCGACCGCGGTGGCATACGCCGGGTTGCTGACGTGATCGGCCAGCCCGCCGACGCCGGTCGGCGCGCCGCGGCGGATCGGCAGATCGAAGATCTGCTCCGAGATTTCCGACATGCCTTCGAGCACGGCGCCGCCGCCGGTCAGCACCAGCCCGGAGTTCAGCGACTTCTCGTAACCGGACTTGCTGATCTCGTCCCAGATCAGGTGGAACATCTCTTCGGCGCGCGGCTGGAGGATGTCCGACAGGATCCGGCGCGCCATCACGCGCGGCCGCCGGCCGCCGACGCTGGCGACCTCGATGGTCTCGTCTTCCTCGACCATCGACGACAGCGCGCAACCGGCGCGGCGCTTCACTTTTTCCGCGTCCGGGATCGGCGTGCGCAAGCCGACCGCGATGTCGTTGGTGAAGTGGTCGCCGCCGACCGCGATCACCGCGGTGTGCCACAGGCTGCCGCGCTCGAAGATCGCCAGGTCCGCGGTGCCGCCGCCGATGTCGACCACCGCGACGCCGAGCTCTTTCTCGTCGGGGGTCAGCACGGTCTCGGAGGCCGCCAGCTGGCCGATCACCGTGTCGATCACTTCGACGCCGGCGCGATTGACGCAGGCGACGAGGTTCTGCGTCGCGGTCTGGCTGCCGGTGATGATGTGCACGTTGACTTCGAGCCGCGCCCCGGTCAGCCCGACCGGCGCGCCGATGCCTTCCTGCTCGTCGACCACGAAGTCCTGCGGCAGCACGTGGAGGATCTCGCGGCCGGCGGGCAGCGACACCGCCCGCGCCGCGTCGATCGCGCGCCGCACATCGTCGCGCGTGACCTCGCGGTTCTTGCCGGCCACCGCCACGACGCCGCGGCTGTTGAAGCCCTTGATGTGGGGCCCGCTGATCGCCAGGTGCACGGAGCCGACCTCGACCCCGGCCATCAGCTCCGCCTCTTCGATCGACTTCTTGATCGACTCGACCGCCGCCTCGAGGTTGACGACCACCCCGCGCTTGAGGCCCTTCGATTCGGCCACGCCGATGCCGATCACGTCGACACCGCCCTCGTCCAGCAGCTCGCCGACCACGGTGCATACCTTGGTCGTGCCGATGTCGAGTCCCACGACGTAGCGTTCCTGTCTTGCCACTAGTCCTCCCCCATCACTGCTTCGCTTGCGCCGTCGCCGGGCGCACGTACAAGCGTTCGTCGAACCGCAAGTCCACGTAGTCGATCGCCGCCATGCGCTCGTGCAGCGCCGGCGCGAGGTCGAGGTACTGCTGCAACCGCTCCACGAAGTCGGTGTCGCCGATCCGGAGCAGCGTCGTGTCGCCGTCGAGGATCACGACGGCGTCATGCAGGTCCGAGACGTCGATTTGCGACACCCGCCTGGCGATCTCGGGGCGCGCCGACAGCGTCGCGATCACGCGGCCGGCAAACTCGGCGCGCAGCGGATCGACCAGCGGGCCGCCGTCCTGCGGCGAGGTGCCAAGGCCGTCGATGATCGGCAGGTCGACGTCGGCATAGGCGGGGCCGTATTCGTCGACAATCACGCCGTTGCCGTCGATCAGGTAGAGCGCGGTGCCGATGCGGCCGATCCCCATCGGGCGGCGCTCGCGGACGGTGATCTCGACGGTCGAAGGCAGGACGCGGCGTATGGTGGCGCCCTCGACCCACGGCGAGGCCATCAGCCGCTGTTGCCAGCCGTCCAGCCGCGCGGTGAGGATGTTCTGCCCGCGCAAGCCGTCGACGAGCGCGAGCACTTCGCCCGCCGACAACCGCTCGTGCCCGCGTACCACGAGGTGGCTGATCTGCAGCGTCTGCGCGTCGGCGACGAGGGCGACGCCGCGGTACCCGCCGTAGATCAGCAGCGCGCACAGCACGGTGGCGCGGGCGGCGGCCCAGGCCTGCTTTGAGGCCAGGCTGCGCTTGCGCGCCGGCTTCACGTGGGCGCGCCGGAACCGCTTGTCGGTGGCGGTGGCGAGGGCCATCACCCCACCTCCTTCGGACCGTGGCGCCGCTCGAGCTCGCCGACGAGAGCGGCCGCCAGGCCGCCGATCGATCCGGCGCCAAGCGTGAGCACCAGGTCGCCGGCGCGCGCGAGGTCGGCCACCGCGGCGGCCATTTGTTCCAGCCGCGGCACCACGTGCACCGGCGTGGTCCGGCTGCCATTCACGGCGGCCGCAAGCGCCTCGATGGTGACGCCGGGAATGGGATCTTCGCTGGCCGCGTAGATGTCGGTCAGTACGACCTCGTCGGCGGTGGCGAGCGCCGTCCCGAATTCCGCCATCAGGTCGCGCGTGCGGGTGTAGCGATGCGGTTGGAACGCAACGACGATGCGCGACGGCTTGGCGGCGCGGGCGGCCGCGAGCACCGCTGCGATTTCGGTCGGGTGATGTCCGTAGTCATCGACCACGGTGATGCCGCCGATCACGCCGCGGCGCTCGAAGCGCCGCTCGGCGCCGCCAAATTCCGCGAGCGCCGCCGCGATGCGATCGAACGGCGCGTCGAGTTCGAGGCCGACCGCGATCGCCGCGAGGGCGTTCTGCACCGAATGGCGCCCCGGCACACCGAGCGTCAGCGTGCCGAGCGTGGCTGCGGTGGCGCCGCCGCGGCGGTTCCGCCGTACCACGGTGCAGCGCGAGCCAAACCCTTCGAGCGTCACATCGGTTGCGCACACCTCGACGAACGTCGCGGCGGCCTGTTCCCGCCCGGCGGAATCCTCGATGCCATAGGTGATCACCCGGCGCGTGAAGCGCGGCATCACTCGACAGAGCTCCGCATCGTCGGCGCACGCCACCACCGCGCCGTAGAACGGCACCTTGTTGGCGAAGTCGACAAACGCCTGTTGCAAGTCGGCGAACCCGCCGTACGCATCCATATGTTCGCGATCGATATTCGTAATCACCGCCACCGCGGGCGACAGCTTCAAGAACGAGCGATCGCTCTCGTCCGCCTCCACCACCATGCACTCGCCGCGGCCGAGCCGCGCGTTGCTGCCGAACGCGCTCAACCGGCCGCCGATCACCGCCGTCGGATCCAGCCCGGCGCGCTCGAGCACGAGCGCGATCATCGAGGTCGTGCTGGTCTTGCCGTGTGCGCCCGCCACCGCGATGCCAAACCGCAGGCGCATCAGCTCGGCGAGCATCTCGGCGCGCGGAATCACCGGGATCCGCCGCCCGCGCGCCTCGGCCACCTCGGGGTTGTCGGGACGCACCGCCGACGACACCACCACGACGTCGGCGTTGCCGACGTTGCCCGCCGCGTGCCCGATCCGCACCATCACGCCGAGCGATTCGAGCCGATCGGTCACCGGCGAGCGCTTTGCGTCCGACCCCGACACCGCGTAGCCCAGGTTGGCGAGCAACTCGGCGATGCCGCTCATGCCGATGCCGCCGATGCCGACGAAGTGCACCTGCCGCGTTTTACCGAGCACGGCGCCCGCCTTGTCCCGCGCGCAGTCGACGGGCCAGCTGTTCAACCCGATCCGCGATCCGCTGCGCCGCGTCGGGCCGCGCCAGCCGTCGCGCCGCCGCGGCCATCCTGCTCCGGGCCTCGCCATCGGCGACCAATCCGCCGATGGCGGCCGCAAGCCGCTCGCCCGACAAGTCCCGCTCTTCGACGACGACCGCCGCCCCCGCCCGTTCGAGCACCTCGGCGTTCTTCCGCTGGTGGTCGTCGGTGGCGGTCGGCAGCGGCACCAGAATCGCCGGCCGTCCTGCCGCGGTCAGTTCCGCGAGGGTGGTCGCCCCCGCACGGCATACCACCAGGTCGGCCGACTTCATCTCTCCGTCGATTTCGAAGATGAAGGCTTCGACCCGGGCCGGGAGGGCGGCGCGGTGGTACGCGGTGCGTACCAGATCCAGATCGCGCTCGCCGGTCTGGTGGGTGATCGCAAGGCGTAGCCCGGTGGCTGCCAGCCGCGACGCTGCCTCCACCATGGCCAGGTTGATCGCGTGCGCGCCCTGAGAACCGCCAAAGATCAGAACCCGTGCCGCGACTTGCGGCTTGCCATCGTGATCATTCGACTCCTTCTCGTTGGCTTGAAAGAACTCTGGCCGCACCGGGTTTCCAGCCACGAAACCGGTGCGGGGGAAATATCGCAACGCCTCCTCGAAGTTCACCGCCGCGACCCGTACCAGCGGCGCCAGCAGCCGGTTGGTGATGCCGGGCACGGCGTTCTGCTCCAGCAGCATGGTCGGGCAGCCGCGCACCGCCGCAAGCGCCAGCACCGGACCCGACGCGAAGCCGCCGACGCCGACCACGACATCGGGGGCGTGACGCGAGATCGCGCGCCACGCGTCGAGGGCGGCGAACGGCAGCAACAGCAACCCGCGCCACCGATCCGCGCGCGACTTGCCCTTCAAGCCCGCCACCCGGATCAAGTCGAGCGGGAATCCCTCGCGCGGCACGACGCTCGATTCGATGCCCTGCGCCGTCCCGACAAAGCGAATCTCGGTCGCCGGATCGCGCCGCAGCAGCTCGCGGGCGAGCGCGATTCCCGGGTACAAGTGCCCACCGGTGCCGCCACCAGCGATCAGGACGCGCACAGTTCACGCGGCTCCCGTCTCCATGTCGGAATGCTGCGAGATGTTCAGCAGCACGCCCACGCCCAGCAGGTTGATCAACATCGACGAGCCGCCGTTGCTGACGAGCGGCAGCGGGATGCCCTTGGTCGGCATCAAGCCCAGCACGACGCTGATGTTCACGAACGCCTGCAACACCAGCATCATCGTGATCCCGATCGCAAGAAAGGCGCCGAAGCTGTCGGGCGCCTTGACCGCCGCCCGCATGCCGCGCCACCCGATCACGCAGAAACACAACAGCACCAGGGTGGCGCCAATCAGCCCCGTTTCTTCCGAGATCACCGCGTAAATGAAATCGGTGTGCGGCTCGGGCAGGTAGAACAGCTTCTGCACGCCGTTCATCAGGCCCTTGCCGAACACCCCGCCGGTGCCGACGGCGATGAGCGACTGGATGATCTGGAAGCCGTCACCGAGCGGATCGGCCCACGGGTCCATGAACGTCAGCAGCCGGCGGCGCCGGTAATCGGCCTGCATCAGGATCACGTAGAGCGCGGGCAGCGCCAGCAGCAGCGCGCCGAGCAGGTAGCGATAGCTGAAGCCGGCGGCGAAGATCATCACGCCGACGACGGCCAGCAGCGATACCGACGTGCCGAAATCCGGCTCGAGCAGGATCAGGCCGACCAGGCTGCCTACGACGACGCCGATCGGCAGCAGCGCGTAGCCGAGCTCGTTGATGCGAGTGCGCCGGCGCTCGAGGATGAGCGCGGTGAAAAAGATCGCGGCCAGCTTGGCGAGCTCCGCCGGTTGCATCCCGAAACCGCCGAGGCCAACCCAGCGGCGGGCGTTGTTGATTGGCGGCCGGAACAGCACGCCGACGAGCAACAACGCGACCACGCCCAGCAGCGCCCAGATCAGCTTGTCGTTGCGATAGAGCCGGTAGTCGATCCGCATCACGATCGACAACATCGCCACGCCGAGGCAGGCCCACATGATCTGCCGCGTGACGAAGTAGTACTGCTGCCCGTTGCGCTCGAGCGCCACCAGGGCCGACGCGCTGTACACCATGACCACGCTGGTGCAAATCAGCGCCAGCGTCGCCAGGAACAGCCACTTGTCAGACGAGAGCTTCCTTGCCATACTCACCCCCCCTTTCCTGGGGGGAATCCTGCCCTGAGCGAGACTGGCGTCGCGTGCGAAGCCAGTCGAGTCGAAGGGTAAAGTTTCCCGGCGTCGACTCGATACATGGGTTGCACGTCAAGCAGTCAGTAGTCGCCAGCCGGCCAGGGAATTGAGACACCAGCCTCGGTGACCGGGGCAGCCACCGCTCCCAGCGACCAGCTCTCAATTGCGTCCAACCGGCTGACGACAACTCACTGCTTACGTGCCTTTCTCATCGTTCACGAGCCGGCGCACCTCCTCTTTGAACCGCCGCCCGCGATCGGCGTAATCCTCGAACATGTCGAAGCTCGAACAGGCCGGCGCCAGCAGCACCACGCCGTCGGGCACGGCGAGATCCCACGCCCGCCGCACCGCGTCGGCGAGGGTCTCGGCTTCCTCGACCGGCACGACGCCGGCCAGCGCCTGGCGCACCAGCGGCCGCGCTTCACCGATTGCGACCACCGCGCGTCCGTGTCCGCGTAACGGTGCGGCGAGGTCCGCGAAGTCCCCGCCTTTGAAGCGTCCGCCGACGATCGCCACCACCCTGTCGAAGCTCTCGATCGACCGCGCGGCGGCGTCGATGTTGGTCGCCTTCGAGTCGTTGATGAACCGCACGCCGCCTTTCACACCGACCGGCTCCATGACGTGCTCGAGCCCGGTGAAACCCTCGAGCGCCCGCGCCAGCGATTCGCCGCTCGCGCCGGCCAGATGGCTGATCGCGGTCGCGGCCGCGACGTTGCTGAGCATGTGGCGGCCGGCCAGGTGCACGGCGGCAAGCGGCAGCAACGGCACGTCGCCCTCGGAGGTGCGCTGCCACACGAACCCGCGGCCGACGTGGACGTCTGCGCTCGCAGTGTTGTCAACGGCATACCGCACCACTTGCGATCGCACCTGCGCCGACATCCGCATCGCTTCGGGGCTGTCGGCATTGATGACCGCCCAATCGCGCGGCTGCTGGTTGGCGAAGATCCGGATCTTGGCGGCGGCATACGCGGCCTCGTCCGGATGGCGATCGAGATGGTCGGGCGAGAAGTTCAGGAGCGCGGCAATCCACGGCCTGAACGTGTCGGTCGCCTCCAGCTGGAAGCTGCTGGCCTCGACCACGTGCACGGTGTCCGGCGTCGAGGCCTCGACCTGCGCGCTCAGCGGATAGCCGATGTTGCCGCCGACCAGCACCCGCCGGCCCGACGCTTCGAGCATGCGGCCCACCAGCGTGGTCGTGGTCGACTTGCCCTTGGTGCCGGTGATCGCCACGATTGGCCCGCGCAGCCACCGTGACGCGAGCTCGAGCTCGCCAATCACCGCCACGCCAAGCGCGCGGGCGCGTGACACCTCGGGCATGTCAAGCGGCACGCCCGGGCTCATCACGATCAGGTTCGCGGTTTCAAAAGACGACGCGTGGTGGCCGCCCAGCTCGAGCGCGACGCCGGCCGCCCGCAGCTCGGGCTCTTCCGGAATCTGCGCCTTCCGATCGGTCAGCGTCGGAATGGCGCCACGCCGCGCCAGCAGGCGCGCGGCCGCAACACCGCTTCGCGCGGCGCCCACCACCAGCACCTTCTGCCCGCTCACCGAAAATATTTGCTCCGTCATCGCAGCTTCAACGTCGTCAGGCTGAGCAGGGCGAAGATGATCGCGACGATCAGGAATCGGGTGATGATCTTCGGCTCCTCCCAGCCGCTCAATTCGAAGTGGTGATGCAGCGGCGCCATCTTGAAAATGCGCTTGCCGCGCAGCTTGAACGAGGCCACCTGCAGCACGACCGAGGCCGCTTCGATCACGAACACGCCGCCGACGATCACCAGCAGCAGCTCCTGCTTGATCAGGATGGCGACCGTGGCCAGCGCGCCGCCGAGGGCAAGCGAGCCGACATCGCCCATGAAGATTTCAGCGGGATGCGCGTTGTACCAGAGAAAACCGAGGCTCGCCCCGACCAGCGCGCCGCAGAAGATCGTCAACTCTCCGGCCGGCGCGAAGCGCACGAGCAACAGGTACTCGGCGAAAACGCGATGGCCGACGATGTACGACAATGCGGTGTAGGCGGCGGCCGACACCGCGAACGTGCTGATCGCCAAGCCGTCGAGCCCGTCGGTCAGGTTCACCGCGTTGCTCCAGGCGACGAGGAAGAACATCGCGAACGGCACGTACAGCCATCCGATG
>JANOZI010000939.1:0-2267 GCA_031429375.1 Acidobacteriota bacterium
TGGAACGGCGGGCTGCGAACGATGGTTTATTTTCATAACCAGGTTGGGTTGCTGACCGAGTCGATCGGCAATCCGACGCCGGAGACGATTGGCTTCGTGCCCGATCGCGTCATCGCGCGCGGCGACCTGCCGTTCCCGATCATGCCGACGGTGTGGCACTTCCGCCAGTCGATCGACTATTCGATCACCGCCAATTACGCCGTGCTCGACTTCGCGCAGCGCTACCGTGAGAGCCTGTTGTTCAACATTTACCTGGCGGGCCGCAACAGCATCAATCGCGGCAGTGCCGACAACTGGACGGTCTATCCGCGCCGCATTCAGGAAGCGAAAGACGCCATCGCGAAGGATCTCAAGGTCGACGGCGCTACCGACTCGCGCATGGTGTCGGGCGGGCGCATCGCCACGGTGCCGGAGAAGTACTACTCGATCGTTCGCAAGCCCGAGTATCGCGATCCGCGCGGCTACATCCTCTCGGCCAGCGAGGGCGACTTCCTCACCGCCACCAAGTTCGTCAACATCATGATCAAGAGCGGGCTCACCGCGCATCGCGCGACGGCGCCGTTCACCGTCGCGGGCAAGCCGTATCCCGCCGGCTCCTACGTCTTCAAGGGTGCGCAGGCCTTCCGCCCGCACCTGCTCGACATGTTCGAGCCGCAGGATCATCCCAACGACTTCCAGTATCCCGGCGGCCCGCCGATTCCGCCCTACGACAGCGCCGGCTGGACGCTCGCCTATCAGATGGGCCTGAAGTTCGATCGCATTCTCGAGGGGTTTGATGGGCCGTTCGAGAAGATCCCCGACGTGATCAAGCCCGCGCCCGGCAAGGTCACCGACGCCACCGCCGCGGCCGGCTACGTCGTCAATCACAAGAACAACGACGCGTTCATCGCCGTCAACCGGTTGATGAAGGCGAACGAAGAAGTGTTCTTCGTCGGCGATCGCGGCTACCAGAGCAACGACGGCACCGGCGTCATCTTCATCACGGCGAAGCCGACGACGGCGGCGGTGCTGGCGAAGGCGGCGACGGATCTCGGGTTGAATTTCACGGCGGTGACGCAGCGTCCCGCAGGTCCCGTTTACAAGCTGACCAGGCCGCGCATCGGGCTGTGGGATCAGTACGGCGGCTCGATGCCGTCCGGCCACCTGCGCTGGCTGCTCGAGCAGTTCGAGTTCGACTTCGAGCGCGTCTTCCCGGCCACGCTCGACGCCGGCAACCTCAAGTCGAAGTTCGACGTGATCCTGTTTCCCGATGGCGGCATTCCGGAAACGGATGCCGCGGGCGCCGGCGGCGGTTTCGGCGGACGGCAGCCGACCGCGCAGGAGATCCCGGAGGAGTATCGCGCGCAGCTCGGTCGCGTCTCGATCGCGAAGACCGTTCCGCAGTTGAAGGCGTTCGCGGAAGCCGGCGGCGTGCTCGTGGCCTTCGGCGGCTCCGCGGTGCTCGGCCATCATCTCGGCCTGCCGGTGAGCGACCACCTCGTCGAGGTCGCGCAGGATGGCAGCGAGAAGCCGCTGCCGGGCACGAAGTTCTACATCCCCGGATCGATTGTCAGCGTCGCCGTCGACAACACCAACCCGGTCGCGTTCGGCTTCGAGAAGAAGGTCGACGTGTTTTTCGATGCAAGCCCGGTGCTGGAGCTGGCGCCGAACGCGTCGCTGCAGGGCGTGAAGCCGGTGGCGTGGTTTGATTCGAAGAACGCGCTGCGTTCCGGCTGGGCGTGGGGGCAGCATTACCTCGAGGGCGGCACGGCCGCGATCGAGGCGCAGCTCGGCAAGGGCAAGGTGTTCCTGTTCGGGCCGGAGATCACGTTCCGCGCGCAGCCGCACGGCACGTTCAAGTTCCTGTTCAACAGCATCTACTACGGCACGTCGGTACCCGCGAGCTCGGCGGCGACGACGACCACGGCGCCTTGACGCCTGATACGCTGTTTTCGGTGGCAGGAGCAGTGGCAGCCGTTGGCTGGCTGCTGCTGCTCGGGCTGCCGAGACTCCACTCTGCGCAAATCACCGCGGGCATCGTGATTCCCCTGTTGCTCTCCGCGCTCTATCTCTTCCTCATCGTCCAGAATTTTTCCGGCGCCCCGGGCGGCTTCGGCTCGCTCGCCGACGTCGCGCTGCTGTTCTCGAAGCAGGAGCTGCTGCTGGCGGGCTGGGTCCACTACCTCGCGTTCGATCTCTTCATCGGCGCGTGGGAGGTCCGCGATTCGCAGCGGCACCAGATTCCGCACCTGGTGATGATCCCGTGCCTGGTGATGACCTTCCTGCTG
>JANOZI010000940.1:0-2160 GCA_031429375.1 Acidobacteriota bacterium
CTCGATGGACTTCGCCGGCCTCGGCGGCAACACCAACTTCCTCAAGCCGCGCTTCGAGTTCGCCAAGTTCATCCCGCACACGCGCCGGACCTCGATCGGCTTTCGCACCCAGGTCGAGTACATCCGCCCCTACGGCAGCACCACCAGCATCCCGATCACCGAGTCGTTGTACCTCGGTGGCGAGTACACCATTCGCGGCTATGACATTCGCTCGATCGGGCCGCGCGACACCATCAATACCGGCCTCGTGCTCGGCGGCAACAAGAGCATGTTGTTCAATGCCGAGTACTTGATTTCGATTGCCGGTCCCGTTCGCCTGGTGTTGTTCTATGACACGGGCCAGGTCCGCGAAATCGGTCAACGGTTCGCGATGAAAGAAAACATCACCCAGACGGTGGACCCGAGCGCGCCGTCACTCTTCGATCCGTTCACGAACACGCAGTTGGTCGATCCGAAGGCGCCGCCGACGTTCCAGCAGGTCATCGGGCAGACGAGCGCGTTCAAGACCTCGACCGGCGCCGAGATCCGGTTCTTCATGCCGGTGCTGAACGTGCCGTTCCGGTTGATCTTCGCCTACAACCCGCAGCGCGTCGGTGTGCTCGATAACAACCTGCGCCCGGCCAAGCGCTTTACCTTCAAGTTCGCGGTAGGCTCGACCTTCTAGCCAGGACCAAGGAATTTCCATTTCATGCGTTCATTCATGCTTCGCGTCCTGGTGTTGCCCCTCGCGTTCACGGTGGGGAGTTGCTCGAGTGTCTACGACAGCCTGCCGACCACGCCCGACCCCGTGATCGTGACCGACGTGTTCACCGGGACCATCAACATCAACGGCGCCGCCTCGCACCCCTTCTTCACGTCGGCGACCGGCTCGGTGATCGCCACCCTGACTTCGCTTGGCGAAACGCCGCCATCGGCGGTCGGCTTCAGCCTCGGCACGTTCAGCGGCACGACCTGCAGCGTGACCAGCGGGCTGTTCAACGACAAGGCCGTCGTCAACAGCGTGATCCAGGGAACGGTTTCGACCCTGGGCGGCAGCCTGTGCGTCCGCATTCACGATGTCGGCAGCCTGACCGCGTCGGTGCCGTACGAAATCAAGGTGCAGCATCCCTAATTTGCCCACCTTCGCTCTGCGAGCTACGGCGGGCAGCCCGCGGATGGCGAGTAGCCGCCCACCTACGCCAAGGCTTCGGCGGGCAGGCGGGGTTAGTGTAAAATCACAAACTTGTAGTTCCCCACGAAAGGACTTAGTAATGAAAGGTTTTGCCGTCGTTGTCGCGCTCAGCCTGATGCTGCCCGCGTCGTCCGCGTTTGCTCAGGCCCCCGCGACGCCCGGTGCGCCCGCTCAAGCCAAGCCGGCGGCGCCGGCGCCGGCTCCGGCTCAGCTCCCGCCGCCAGCGCCCACGCCGGCCCAGGCGGCCCCAGCGGCCCCGAAGCCGTTCCCGCAGGGCGCCAAGGTGGCGTACGTCGTGTTGCAGCGCATCGCCAACGAGTCGGCGGATGGCCGGGTCGCGACCACCCGCATCCAGGCCCTTCAGCAAAAGCGCGCCGCCGAGCTCAACGACAAGAACAAGCAGCTCAGCACCTCACAGCAGAAGCTGGAAAAAGAAGGCTCGGTGATGAGCGCGAGCGCCGCCGCGGAATTGCAGAAGCAGATCGAGAAGCTCACCGTCGAGGTGCAGCGCTTCACGCAGGACGCGCAGGCCGAGGTCCAGGAGCTGCAGCAGCAACTGCAGCAGGAATTCCAGCAGCGCCTCGAGCCGGTGCTCCAGCAGGTCGCGCAGGAGATGGGCCTGCAGTTCGTGTTCAACGGGCCTGACGCCGGCCTGGTGTGGGCGGATGCCGCCCTCGACATCTCGTCCGAGATCATCCGCAAGCTCGATTCGGCCAAGCCGGCGCCGGCTGCCAAGCCACCTGCGACGAAACCGCCGGGCCAGTGAGCGAGGGATTTCCGAGCGTGCCCGCCGTGGCGCTGGGCGCGAAGGCGGGCGTTCTCGATCGTCTGTGCCACCGATACCCCTCGCTGCTGGTCGATACCATCGCCGAGCATGAGCCTGGGCGGCGGCTGGTGGCGGTGAAGAACGTCTCCGTCAACGAAGAGTTTTTCACCGGGCACTTCCCGGGCAAGCCACTCATGCCGGCGGTGCTGATGATCGAGGCGCT
>JANOZI010000941.1:0-8993 GCA_031429375.1 Acidobacteriota bacterium
TGCCGTAGCGCGGAACTTTAGGTCCGCGATCTCACCGACGGGCGACCTCGTAAATCGTAATAGTGCCGTTGCGAAATGCGACGGGCATCAACGGCCCTAGGGAATCGAATCGCTGTTCGACGTCCGGGTGGGCCGCGCGCTCGGGCGGACCGACGAGGATGTAGTTGATGCCGCTCCGAAGCGCACGTTCGTAGGCCGACAGCGGCGCCTCGTCGAAGATCATGCGGATTTGGTCCGAACCCTCTTGATATTTCCGCAGCGGCACCATCGAGATCGGCAGGCCGGCCGCCATTCGCCGCTCGGCGAACGCAGGCAGGTAGGCCCAGGTTTCTGAATCGCGCACCACCGGATCGACCTGGAACACGGCCTCGGCCCTGGTGTTGTGGCGGATCCAATCGAATACCTGGCGATCGTCAGGTGTGAGCACGAGGGTCCACCTGAACCCCGGCGCTTCGCTGCGGTTCGACAGGTCCTGCGTGTTGTAAATATCGATCACCGTCGTCGGCAATCCACTGGCGGTCACGATCGCGATGGCCACCCATGCCGCGATGCGCGCCGGTGACGATGAGCCTTCCGCGTGTTCGAAGACGATACCAGCGAGCACGGCGGCCGCCATGAACAGCAGGTGGCCGACACGCCAACCGACGTACACGTCCTGGTGATCGCGGACGTTGATGAAGAAATAGAAGATGACGCACGCGCCCGCGAGTGCGGCGATTACGCCAAGGCCGCTGCGCTTCGCCGACACCGCGAGGGCGATCGCCGCCGCCGAGATGATCAAGACGGGACCGAAGCTGAGGATCGTCACCAGCCAGAACGATTGTGTCGCCAGCCGGTTGAGGCCGAACGCGACGACGCTTCCGCCGGTGTCGACGTATCCAAGCGCAAACACCAGGGCCGTGCCGATCGCCAACGGGACGCCGGCGGCAAGTGCGTGCGCGCTGGCCCGCCGCCAGTCCAGTGTGCGGACCACCGCGACACCCTCGAACAACGCCGCCGCGGCGGTGAACATCAACCCGGCAAACGAGCTGATCAGGATCGACAGTGCCAGCAGCAGCCCGCTCACGACCATGGCGAGCGCATCGCGCGGCCGGGTGCGATGCGATACCGAGTAGAGGCCGAGCAGGCCCATGGCATAGCCCACGGCGTGATGAGGCTGGTAAAACAACAACCGTTGCAGGCCGTCGATCGGGATGCCGTGCATGTACCAGCGACTGATCGCGTCGATGTTCAGGTTTCTGACGGCAGCCACCGGCACACCGTTGCTCCAGAAGTCGTACAGCGCGTACAGACCCTCGAAGCTGGATGACACGATCACGAAGGCGACGCCAGCCGCCGAGGCCCAGGGCCGCACGCCGAACAGCCGTACCGTGCCGTAGAGCAAGGCGACGAAGAACGCGTCGATGAACACCGATCGCACCAGCAACAGTTCGTCGAGGGTCGCCCAGGCTTCGGCGAACCGGTACTGCACGGCCGTCAGCACGTGAGGCATCCAGTAGTAGTGGAGGGTGTCGCCGTGAAAGTAGGGATTGACGGGGAGAAACGCGCCCTTGGCGAGCTCGGCGACGACGGCGCGGCGCCAGACGTAGTCGGCCGTGAAGTAGGCGCGGTAGAACTGGCCCTCGCCCGTGATCTCGCCGACGTGGGCAAACGGCAAGCCGGCGACGATCGGGACAATCAGCAGCAGCGCCGCCAGGGCGACGGCATCACCGCCCACCGTCGCCGGCAGCCGCCATCGTCCGCGCAGGCGCGCGGCCGGCTTGATGACCAGCGCCACCAGCAGCGGGGCGGCGATCAGCAACCACACGCCGCGGCCGCCCGCGGCCCAGAGGCCGGTCAGCGCGAGGCTGCCCAGTGCCTGCCCAAGCAGCGGGCCAAACGCCCACGGCACGAGCCAGCCGCTCTCCCGCCCTGCCACGGCCCTCGCAATCAGGACACCCGGCAGGATGAACGCGATCTGAAGACTCGCGCCGAAGAGCAGTGCTGCAGGTGCAGCGATCGCAGCGAGCAACATCAGGTATCCGAGAAGCGCAGCGATCACGCCAGCGCGCGCCGACGGCGGATCATTCATCGTCGTGGCGGGAGCCCGTTCCTTTGATGGGCGACAGCGCGCGGCCGCGCTCGGTCGAACCGGGCCGATGAGCGACAACGATGGCGCGAGACTCAAAGAGGATACCGTCCTGGCGCCATTGCTTCAGCAGTTGACGCATGTGCAGCAGCGCGGCACGCTCCGGCTGGGCGACGGCCGGCGCGTCGAGACGATCGAGCACGGCGACTTCCAGGTCGGCCACCCCTTTGGTCGCGTCGAGGGCCAGGAATGCCCGGCCGTCGGCGAGTGGAATGACCGAAACGCCCCTGAGATTCGTGAACAGGTCCGGACGCACGAGGATCAGGGCTCGCTTGCCGGGCAGTTGCACTAAGCCTGCGATCGGGCTCGGACGGGACTTGATGCGCGTCGATCGTTCGTGGATCTTCACGAGGGCCCAACCCAGGTCGTCGTCGATCGTCGTCAGCCACTCGATGACGTCGACCGGCAGCGTCACTGAGACCAATTCGGTGGGTCGGCCAAATTTGAGCGGTCGGCCACGCTTGACTACTGAGGATCGGCCCATGACGAAGCGCGATCATTATGCCTAGAAAATCCGCCGCCAGCCTGTTTATTGTAAGCAAAGTCGGCAGCGTCAGCGCACTTCGTACAGCCTGATCCCGCCCTCGTCAGCCAACAGGGACAATTCCGTCCGATGTCCGACGGCGTCCAGGGCGCCGGCGCCTGACCTCCTCGCAAACGCGGCGACATGCACGGTCACGTGTGTCACGCCGAGCGACTTCAGCATCATCAACGCCTCGGTGCTAGGGAACGTCTCGAGCGTCTGTGCCCGTTCCGTAAAGGCCCGCGGCTCAAACCCACTGTAGCCGTTGATCAGCGGTTCGAAGTAGCGGGTGTTGTTCAAGACATAGGGACCGTTGCCGTTGGCGCGCGGACCCCAATAGAACGGAAACTCCACCAGCACTACCGGCGACGCCGCAGCGACCCGATCGTAGACCACCGGGAAGCCGGGGAAATGCGTGAAGCCTACAGGCGCTCGCAGCGTCTCCACCGTGACCAGCAGGGCAATCGCTCCCACGAACACGTGGCGAGTTCTTGCAGACCACGCCAGACGATCGAGTGAGGCCATCGCGAAACCGGCCAGGATCGAAACCGCCGCCAGCACCAGCCATCCCCACCGGGCTGCGCCACGCATGCTGGTGAGTAATGGCAGATGCGAGTGCAGACTGGCGTAGCCCGGAAACGCCGGGCCAAACGAGAAACAGAAACCCAGGATGCCGAAAGCCAGCGCCATCCGCGCACGCCGGTCGCGCCACGCTTGTCCGGATCGGACGGTGAGTGCCGCCAAGGCGAAGCCGGTGACGCCTGGAAACAGCGCCGCATTGCCGTTGGCAAAAGCGTGGCTCCACCATTGATAGTGAACGCGGGCACCGGTCGCGAGGTAGTCCTGCCAGTGCGCTGAATACCGTGCGACCTCGTCGAGGGATCTGACGAGGCCTTGCTCGGTTCTGACTTGGTAATACGGCCACAGGAATGGCGCGACGGCGATGACGCTGGCCAGACCGGCCATGACCAGGCTTCCCATGACGGGCCGTCGGCCATGAGGCAGCCACTCATTGGCGCGCACGGCCGCCGCGATGACGAGCGCGAAGATCGAGAAGACCAGGAAATAGTTCGAACACAACGACTGCAGGGTGAACGCTCCCGCGAGCAGCCAGCGGTCGCGGGCGGCATTACGCTCAAGCACGCGGTCGAATGCGTAGAGCATGACCGGAAAAAACTCGGCGTGCTGGGCTTGCAGGTGAGCGAATCGCATCAGGACGTGCGCATTGAACCCGTACAACATGCCGGCGATGATGCCGGCGTTGCGGTTGCCGGTCCATTGAGTGACCACCCGGCTCATCGCGAATCCCGACAGGCCCAAGCCAAGGATGATCAGGACGTTGTGCACCGCGACTGGCGACCACCCGGCCCACAGCAGGGGCGCACCCATTAAACTCGGCACGAACATATGGTCGGCGTACGCCAGGGTGTGTGCTTCGGGATAAAAGATCGGTGCTTCGAACAAGCGCCACGGCGCCAACGGCAGAATGTGCGCAGTCCAGGCGACGATCCATGTATTCAGCGCGGCGTCGTCATTGTCGAGCCGCGAAAGGTGAGCCAGGTCGCTCGCCAGGGGCCAGGAATGTCCAGTCGCCAGAACGCCAAACAGGACGAGCGCGATCAGCCTTTCTCTTGGAATGACCATGCGCGCCGCTCCATTCAGCACTCCGGCGGCGCGCCCGCCGCGAGATCGCGCCGCCGCAGGTACTCGGCGACCGACCGCGGGCCCTGCGGGCCGCAGAGGACGCGGATCAGCACGAGAATCGCGCGGCTTTTCGGCGAGTCGGTGATCCGCGCCTCGGCGTCCGCGGTCAGGTAGCCGCCCTGACGCAGAACGTCCACACGCTTGTCGGTATGCCCATCGACATCATACTCGTCGGCGATCTCATCTAGGGTCCGCGGACGCCCATCCCCGAGCAGATCCGCCATCTCGAGGGTGATTGAGTTCGAGAGGTGAATGCGAACGCCGAGCCACGCGGCCATGATGGGCATGCCGGAGAGGACGATCGCGCCGAACTCGGCGAACCCGCCGCCATGTCGTGTGGCCACGTATCCCGCGCCAGAGCAGCACAGCAGGTAGAAACCGACGAGCGCCAGCAGACGCGTGTAAACCACCTGGCCGTGGCCGAGCGTTTCGGATAAGAAGATGGCTCCGGCGGTCGCCACGAGGACGCTCGCGAAGATCATCCGACCACCTTGATGCGCAGCACGCGGAGCAACGCGCGTCGCACGCACACGACCCGCTGTCCGCGGGCGCTCAGCCACCACCTCTCACCGTCTCGGTCGACCCAGCCGCGGCCCCGCATTTCGTCCATCCGCTCTTCGAGCGCGATGAAGTCGCGATCGGGTCGTCGTGCCTGCGGCGGCTGCGCATGGTTGTGGAGGATGGAGAAGGTGATGCCGCGTTTCACGAACGCCAGAAAATTGGCATAGGCTAAGAGCGCCGTCACAATCACGACTGTTCCCGTCGCGGCGAACTCGATGGTGCGCTCGTCGACGCGCAGCACCAGCGGCACGAAGACCACGACCAGCAGCATCGCCGGCGCCGTCACCATGATTGATGGGCTCACGCGGCGCACAAGGACGAAGTCGACGGCGAGCACGATCAGAACCATGATGTCGAGCAGGACGAGGGCCCGGACGAACGTCATGCCCGACTCCTGGCTGCGGGAAGCCACGCGAGCAGGCGCGGGACCCAGGTCAACGCGCCCTGCCTGACGGCCATCGAGTGCGGCGACCCGGTGCGACGGGCCAGGATCTCGGCTCGATGCGTCATGTACCAGTCGTAGGAGTCGCACAGCATCTCGATGTTGCTGAATCGCGGGCGGTAGCCGAGTTCGTCGCGCGCCTTTCGAATGTCGAACCAGAGGGCGCGGCCGTACATGAGCGCATGATACGGGCCCAGGGGCGAGAGACCCATGCGGCTGGCGAGCCGCGTCATCGCCTCGGCCGGCCGGAGGGGCACCGAGACGACCTTGCTGCCTGTGCCCGCGTGACGAGCGAGGCCGGTGAGCGACTCGAGCATCGTGCCGAACTCGGCGGCGCCGATGTTGTACTCGGCCGGGCCGGGTCGTCCGGCCGCCGCGAGGCACGCCGCCGCGAGGTCGTCGGCGTGGACGAACTGATACACGTTGCGTCCCCCACCCAGCACCGGAACCGGCTGGCCCTGACGGATCCACTCGAAGAGGATCTGCATGATCCCTAAACGCCCGTGGCCCATGATGGTTCTGGGGCGAATGATGGTGACGTCGAGCCCGTTCCTCCGGAACTCGCGGCAGATGCCTTCCGCTGCCAGCTTGGCCAAGCCGTAGTCTTCGCCAGGCTGAGGCGGCGTCGACTCATCGACCGGGTTTCGGTCTGGTGCGCCGTACACCGCGCTTGACGACATGTGCACGACCTTGCGAACGCCGGCTGAGCGAGCCGCCTCGAGCAGCGAACGTGTGCCGCCCTCGTTGACCGACCAGAACCCCGCCTTGTCGCGGGCGAGCGGCACCAGCGCGACGTTGTGATGGACCACGGCTACGCCCTCACACGCCCGCCGCACGATGCCGGGATCGCGCACGTCGCCCTGGACGACCTCGACGCCAGGCCGCGGCGACTCGGGCAGATTGAGGTCCAGGACACGAACCTGGTGTCCGCGATCGAGAAGCCACTGCACCAGCAGGCTGCCGAAGTAGCCGGCCCCGCCCGTGACCAGCACCGTCTCACCGCCGTTCGTCACGCTGCCCCTTCCATACGTGTTCCTACACCGCGATGCCGCGCGCGAGTACCCACGCCAAGCTGCGCCGCATCCCTTCCTCGAGGCTCACGGTCGGGCGATAGCCTAGCTGTTCACGCGCCTTGTCGACCGAGCACGCGATCGTCAGGTTCATCTCCGACAGCACGTGAATCTTTTGCTCGTAGAGCCCCACCGCTTGCAACAGGCGGTCGGCCATGCGTGCGACATCCGACGCGACCGACGGCAGGCGCAGCCGTTTGCGCGTGACGGCGATGCCGAAGTCACGCTCCATGACGTTCTCGACCGTCTCGATAATCTCATTCATGGAATACGGACGGTCGTCGGCAATCCAGAACGCCTGGCCACGGGCAGCCTCCGTGCGCTCACTGAGCAGCAGCCCCTGGCACAGGTTGTCCACGTACGCCATCGACCGCCGGTTGCCACCGTCGCCGACGAGCGGGAAGCTCCCTTTGCGGATCATTGTAAAGAACTGCGTTTGACGGGGCGGCTGCCCCGGACCGTAGAACCATGGCGCGCGGACGATGACGGTTTCGAGACGGCCGTCCGCTTCGGCCCGCGACACCGCCTGTTCGCCCGCCATCTTGCTGCGACCGTACCCCATGTACGGGTGGTAGGAGGCATCGTCGGTGAACAAGTGATCGCGGGTGGGATTCGCGCCGAAGGGCGAGTTCGACGAAACGTGGATGAAGCGGCGCACCCCGGCGCGCGCGGCCGCATCAAGCAAGTGGCGCGTGCCGGAGGCGTTCACGGCTTCGAACTCCGACACGCGATCGGGGTGGATCACGCCCGCGCAGTGGAAGAGCGTCCCGCCGCGCGCACCCTCGACGAACCGCTCGAGCGTTTCCGGCGACGTCAGATCGCCTGGCACGCAGGCCACGCCTGGTAACGCCGCCAGTTCGACCCCATCGGCATCGGTTCGCACCAGGCATCGCACGCCGGCGCGTGGCGTCGGTCGGGCGAGGGCGGGTACCTCGGGCAGTCCGCGGACGAGGCTCTCGACCAGCCGCATGCCGAGCCACCCGGACGCGCCCGTGACGAGCGTGACGCCGGTGACCGGCGCTTCAAGGGGAGTAGTCATCGCAGAAGTGCAATGCGTTGCGACGGGCGAGGCTCATGATCGTGCCTTGCGGATTCACCCCGGGACTGTCTGGCACCATGCTCGCGTCGTTCACGTACGCGTTCTCGAAGCCGTGCAGTTTACCAAACGAGTCGGCGGCGCAGCGATCGCGCCGCTCGCCAATTGGGCAACTCGAAAACGCGTGGACTGTGGTGAGGCTGCAGGCGCGGCGGTCGAGCGGCTCGTCTAGCCAACGGACGGCGTCCAGCTCGCTGAGGATCGGGGGCAACCCGCGCACTGCGGGGAGCACCTCAACCGCACCGCCCTTGAGCAGCAGCGTCGATAGCCGCGCCACGCCGGAGCTCAGGTTCCAGATGTCCCGGTCTGAGAGTGCGTAGCGCATATTGGTGCGCCCCGCCTCAACGCGCGACGGGCGTACCCGCCCGAGACCGGTGCCGCGCACGCCCACGTAGTAGCAGGCCATCTGCGACATGTTCTGCATGCGATCGCGCGTCAGGCTCCAGTTGTCGCCCAGCATCATCGCCAGATGACCGGGGCTGAAGAAGGATCCACCGAGGACCAGATCGGGCTGGAACTCCGTCACCTGGACCAGCGGCAGGGCGCCCGGAACACCGGTCATCTCGTCCCTGAAGCGCGCGGCGACCTTCAGCATCGGATGAATCCGCAGCGAATCGCCCACGTTGCGGACGACGCCTGAACGCCGCAGCAGCGCCGGCGTTTCGGTGGGGCCGGCGCAAATGAACACGTGGTCGGCCCGCACGCGGATCTGCTCGGTGCTTCCGTCATCGTGGCACCGCGTGACCCTGGCGGCGACGATGCGCGTACCCTGCACCTCGAGTCTCTCGACGCGACATCCGGTCAGGAGGCGTGCCCCCGCCGCCGCAACCTTCGGAATGAGGCTTCGGCTCATACCCGGGCCGGGACCGCGCGTCCCGGCCGTGGCGGCAGGCGAGGTCGCGCGCGCCTTGGCCGCCGTGCGTGGCACTTCGTGAAACGCCCAATCCAACGCGCTGGCGCCGCGCGCGAAGGCCTCGCTGCTCGGCGGTAGCGGCCCTTCCTGTAAGCCCACGTCGAGCATCGCCTCGGCCCATTCCCAGTGCGGACGCAGTTCGTCAGGACTTGCATGCGCGAGATCGTACTGGCTCTTCCAGCGCAGGAGCGTCTCGGGAGGTGGCCGATGCCAGAAACCGCTGTTAATCTCGGTACTGCCACCGACGCAGCGGCCTTCGACGTACGCGATGGGGACGTGGCCCAGAATCGGCGTCATCCCGCGATGGCGGTACAAATGCGCCATCGTCTCCGTCGAGCCGGCATTCGGTGGTTCGTCGCCCGGCGGTCGCCCTTCTTCAACCACCAGCACGTCGTAGCCGCGGGAGGCGAGCTCGAGCGCCGTGACCGCGCCGCCGGCACCCGAGCCGATGATCAGGATTCCAGCCTGCTCATCGCGCGGCGACAGGGAGTGGGTCGCTGGGGAAGCCGTCAGCCGGGTGCACGCCTTCGCGGGGTCGTTCGAGCGAGTCGGCTGC
>JANOZI010000942.1:0-15634 GCA_031429375.1 Acidobacteriota bacterium
TACAGCGACGTGTCCCGCCGAAGCGGCGACTTGTCTTAGTCAGGTGGGTAGCCAGCGTGCCCAAGATGCTCGCTGCTCGCGCTCCGGGCGCCGCGCTCCGGGACTCAGGCGAGGAACCAAGGTTCCAGGGGACTAGCAAATGCTCCTCTTCCATGTGCCAGGGCGCGCTCGACGCGTAGTTCTGCCAGTTGGCGGGACTGTTCGCGATGAAGAATGTCCTCAACAGCCGCGTCGCCAGATCGCTCGAGTTGCCGTTCCTGGCGCGGTTTGGAATCTTCAAGCCCTCCTGGTCTGGAACGCGAACTTGCGCCAGTCTACTCACAGGAATACGGCCAATGTCACGCGTGACGGCGGTCGGCGTTACGTCTCGTCGGAGGTCTAGATGCGGGAGGCGACGGCCGGCGCCGGGCGGCCCTCGTTCATGACGACGGCCACTTCTTCGGCTGCAGGCGTTCGTCGACGACGAGCGCGGGCGTGCCGGGCGGCAGCAGCTGCAGCGACTTCAGGAACTCGATCACGGCGTCCTGCTCGCGCGGCTGCAGGCGTGCGAACGCGCGCCGCGGCTCCAGCGCCTCGCCCGCGTGCGCCAGTACAGCCTCGCGCATCGTCGTGAAACGCCCGTGGTGGTAATGCGTGGGATGACTGGCGATGCCCCACAGCCGGCGCGTCAGGAAGCGACGGTTGCCGGCGCTGAAGGCGTGCGATCCGGCCGGCTGGTTGACGTCGAGCGGCTCACCCGCGGCGGAGTCGGCCGCGTCGGTAATGTCGTGCAGCTTGAAGTCGGTGTAGAGCGGTACCTGGAGCATGGCCGTAGCCGCCGCCACCGGCAGGAGGCGTGGCTGCGGCAACGCGGTGCTCGTGAGATCAACGGAGACGGCGCTGACGGGACCGGCCTCGGTGTAGGTCCAGCCGCGCCGGTCAAGCGGCAGCGCGGGCACGTGGCACGCCGTGCAGCGGACCTGATCGAACAGCCGCTCGCCGGCCAGCACCGCGCGCTCGACTTGGGGGTCGTTCGCGATCAGCCGGCCGGGCGCCGGCAGTGTCGCCTGGAACAGCGTCACGGCCGTCACGTCGGCGCGGGTCATCTCGTTGATGACGCCGTCACCGTCGGGATCAGCGGCACCGAACCGCTCCGTCGCCTGTATGCCGTGATGGTGGTTGAACGACGTGGCGGTCAACTCGCGCAGTGACGCGACGCTGCCGGACTGTTGCCACGGGTGAATCACGAGGCTCGGCTTGCCGCCTGGAACCCCGACGTCCAGGCTCTGCGGCGGCAATCCCTCGACCCTGCTGACGTCCCACGTCCCTTCGGCGCGGCGCGCGAGCGTGCCGAACGAAATCCCCTTTGAGACCAGCCGCTTCGATTGCCGCGGTGCGATCGAGTCGCGCGTCCGCTGCAGATCAGCGGTGATCTGCCGCGCCAGCATTTCGACGTAGCCCGCGCCGAACAGACTCGGGGTGGACCGCAGGTTCCCCACGCTGTCGAGCGTCGCCTCTCCGGCTTCGAAGGTGACGAAGTCGAACCGCTGCGCCATCTGGAAGATGCTGGCGACGAAATCGCCGGCGCCGCCGGCCACGCCCGCGGGGCGGTTATGGCAGCCGCTGCACGAGTTGGCATCCGGCCCCGACACGCGGTTGAAGGCACGCGGCCAGGCGAGCGGTTTCCCTGGATCACCGAGTGGCGCCCCGGTTCCAGTCGTCAATGGGCGGCCGCCACCCTCATCGACGGTCCAGTTCGCCGTGAACAGGCGCCGCCCGTGCTCGATCAGCGCGGCCGCCGTGAGCGTGTGCTCCTCGCCATCGGCGAGATGGCGCGGCACCGCGGTTTCGCGACCAATCGCAGCCCGCTGGGCACCGACCGTGCCGGCGATCAACACGCACGCGAGTACCGAGAGTGCGAAGGTCCTCATCGGACGAACAGCACCGCGTTCGTGAACAGACGCCCCATATCGCCAAAGCCCGGGAAGATCGAGATGCCGACAATCCGGCCTTTCACCGCCACCACTCTGTTGCCCTGCGTGTCCACTGCAATCAGCGAAGCCCCCGGCGTCAGGTCAGGGTTTACGTAGTTTTGGTTTTCGAAGTACGGCCCCGCCGGGACGCCAGCCATGATCGGATGTGCGGTGTTCGACGCGGCGAGGTCGAGCATGTTCGCGGTATCCCTCCTGTTGTCCGAGACGAGGAACGGAGTGTAGTTGGCCGTGGCGATTCGCCCGCCGACGGCCCAGGGCTGCGAGAACGCATAGGTGGCGAGGACGACGCCGCCACCCTGATCGACGTAGTCGGCGAGCACGTCGCCGAGCGCGTCGCGTTGTCCGAACGGAAAGTTGCTCCAGACCAGCACCGACCCGAGTTCCGACAGTTGGGCGAGCGTCGGCGGAGTACCGCACACGTCCCTCTCGACGAGCTCGTCGTTGGTGACCAGCCCCGTCGCCAGCATGGCGGCCCGGATAGCTCCGGCCGAATCGCAGTGGAGCAGCCCGATCCTTCCGCCAGCCAGGCGAATGCGGCCCACATCCGTGATGCCGGCTCCGACCGGCGCGACCGCCGGCGACCGGCCGTTGAGAGTACGCCCTTCCACGACGGCCCGGGCCGACGCCGTGATGTCGCCAAGCACCGTCTTGACGTCATCGATGGCAAACGTGCCGTCGCTGCGGCTGGTCGCCTGGTACGGCGAAATCGCCGGCGTGACCAGGTTGATGTGCACGGGATACTCGGTGCCATTCAATCCGTACGACAACTGGAGCTCGGGGTTGCCGTTGTCGAAGGTCAGCACCTGCAGCGACACCGGGCCGCCAGTCAACTCGCGGCTCCCTGTCGCCTGCTGGAACTGGCCGGTGGCCGTCGGGAGGTCCACGACGATTTCGCCATTGACGATGAGCCGCCCACCGCCGCCAACGCCCAAGGTGAACGTGTAGGTGCCGGCTGTGGTCCCGTTCAGCGTCGCGCTGTAGCGGATCGCATGAGCCGCCGCCGCGCCCAACCCGAATGGATCGCTGCCGAACACCAGACCAGGGTTGCGCAGGTTGAACCCCGTCAGGACCCTGGTGCGATTGGGCGGGCCGGTCATGTCGGGCAGCGCGGTGAGGGGCGCCAAGAAGTCGAAGATCTCTGCCGAAACGCCCTGCGTCAGCAACGTGACCGTCGCACCGTTGATCGGCACGTCATCGCGATCGACGACGATCCCCCCCACCGTCGTCAGCGGGTCGGCGAGCAGGCCCAGCGTGACTTCGGTCGTGGTCCCCGTATGGCCCGCGAAATCGGTGGCGATCGTGTTCAGCGTCAGCGAGGCCACGGCTGACGGCACCGCGAAGGCGAAGTCGAAGGGTGCGGCCGTGTCGGTGGCGATCGTCGCGCCGTTGGCGATGAGGTCGACGCGGGTGACCGGGACGCGATTCGCTGCGTCCACGCTGACCCACAGCGTCTGACCTGCGGTGGCGACCGTGGGCGCGCCGGGCAATGTCATCGTCGACGTGGGCGGCGGCCCATCGATCACGTTGACCGTGCTGATGCACGAGCCCGAGTTGCTCCACGAGTCGAACGCCGTCGCGGTAATAGTCACTGTGGTGGCGTCGAGCGGCACGACGAATGAGGCCCGGTACGGCGGCTGCGTCAGATCGGCGTTCACCCCGCCCACGGACGACTGCAGGAGCACATTGCGAACGAGACCGTTGTCAGTGGCGAACGCTTCAATCGAGAGGTGCTCGCCCCGGAACAGCGTCGCGCCGGGCGCGGGCGTGATCGTGCACATCGGCGGAACCAAGTCGGGCACCGTGCGCAGGTCGTAGCCCTGGGCGGCGTTCGGCGTGAACACCACGAACCCGCCCCCGAGATCGAACGGCTGGGACGGCGAGAAGAAATTCTCGTAGACCGATTCGTTCGCGGCGACCGTTTGCGTCTGGCTCGCTCTGAAATCGATTTGCCTCTGCGACGTGGCGGAGGCGGGGAAGAGCCCGGTCTGCCAGAACGGCAGCACGTCCACCTCGCGGTAGCCGTACTGAATCCGGCCGTCGTCGAACAAGACCAGCTGGGTCGTGGCTTTCTGCGCCGCCGCCAGGCCGCCGCCCCCGCTAGTCCGCATGTTCAGCCAGGTGACGACGACACGGCCGGGCAGCGTAGTGTTGACGTAGGTTGCTGACGTCGGATCATTCGCATCGACGCTCATGCTGCAGCACAGCAGCTCTATCGTGTCGCCTTCGTCGGTCCAGACGTATCCGTTGCTCACGTGAATCGAGGTTCGCGTGCCGCCGGCGATCGGGAAGGCAAAGGGCAGCGGCACGGTGAGGTCGCACCAGTCGCAGTCATGGCGCGTGCCCAGTTCCTGTTCGAAGGTCGTCGCACGGGCGACGATGTCGCCAACGGCCGTGGTGCCGCCGCGCACGGGGGCCATCGGCGCGGAGAACCCTGTGAGCACCGTGCCATCCCGGTTGAGCGAGGCGCGCACGATGAGCGTCGGCTGCACTGTTGGCACGCCGGGAATCGTGAATCTGCCGTCTGGGCCGGTTGTCGCCGAACGGCCGAGAACGCTGACCGTGGCGCCCGCCACCGGTGCGCCCTCCTCGTCAACGACCCGGCCGGTGACGGTTGTCAGCGGATCGGGAATGACGTTGATGCCGATGCTGTCCGCGGTGGCAGTATTACCGCCCAGGTCGACCGCTACCGCTCCGAGGGTGATGCTGCTCACGCCGGTCGGCGCCACTAAGGAGTACTCGAACGGCGCCGAGGTATCGACAAATACGTCCTGTCCGTCGCGCGAGAAAATGACGGCCGCAACGGCGATGTCGTCGGTGGCCGTCGCGCGGACGGTCACGGTCTCGCCTTCAAGTACGGTGGTGCCGTCGGCGGGGGCCGTGAGCGTCACCGCTGGCGCGATGCCTTCGGTATCCTCGAGCGAGAAATACTGCCCGATCATCAACCGGGTGTCACCCGTGGTCCCGTTCTCGTCGCCGACGAAGAACGACTGGCCGGTCCAATAGACGTACGGGCCGCTGACGGCGATGCCGGTGCCGGCGAAGTCCCCGCCGAAGTCGAGCACGTCCACGAACTGCGGGTTCGACGCATCCGAGACGTTCACGATGGGCGCGACGGCGTTGGTGAACAGCTGATCCGTGAAGATCGCGAATTGCCCCGCGGCCTGCACATCGCGCGGCACGAACGAGCTGCTGTCGAGGCTGCCGGTCACCACGGGCGCGGCCGAATTCCGGACGTCCACGACCACCATGCCCCCGGTGTAGGCGGCCACGTAGGCGAAACCGTTCTGCAGCGACACGTCGATCGGCTGGCCGTTGAGTATCACGCTGCCGGCGATCGCGGCGTTGGCGATATCCGACGGATCGATGACGCTCAGCCCGGGATCCGGGAAATCGGTGACGACCACGAGCGTCGTGCCGTTGACGTCGACGCCGCGGGCAAACCCGGCCGTCGCCACCGTCTTCACCAGCGCCGGCGCCGAGCGGTCGGACACGTCGATTATCTGGACGCCGGACGCACCGTCGGCCACGAACGCGAACGCGCCGGACACGATGACGTCGTTGGCTTCGCCAGCCGTATCGAGGGCGCCGACGATCTGCGGCGCCGCCGGATCGGTGACGTCGATGATCTGGAGGCCAGCCGTGCCGTCCGCGACGTAGGCGAAGTTTCCGACGACGCGCACGTCGTTGGCGTTGCCAGGCGTATCGAGCGTGGCGACGATCTGTGGAGTGGCCGGTGCGGCGACATCAACGACAACGAGCCCGGCGCCCCCGGCGGCCACGTAGGCGAAGCGGCCGTTCGCATCGACGTTGTTGGCGTACCCGGGAATCTGGATGGATCCAAGCGCCGTGGGCGAGAAGGTTCGCACCGCGCCGATTGAGGTCGCCGTGAAGCCCGCGACCGTAGCGGTGATGGTGCATGAGCCGGTCTCCCCGGCGAACACCCGCCCGGGCGTGGCGCCGAAGCCGCACACGGTGAGGTCGGTCGAGTTGTAATTCGTGCCGCGCGCCGTGACATCGATGGTGCGGCCGTCGCGCATGTCGCCGGTGACGGTCAGCTGCCGCGACGCCTCGCCCAAAATCGTGTTGAATGTCAGGAGGAAGCTGGCTGGCGTCACGCGAATCGCAAGGAGCGCGGCGTTGAGGTTGAACGACGCCGGGTCGAGAGGAAGGGTCCCCGCCTGCACCTCGAGACCGTCACCGATGCCGTCGCCATCGGTGTCGGCGGCGAGCGGATTGGTGCCGCGAGCGATTTCCTGCCCGTCGTTCAGCAGATCGGCGTCGGTGTCGGCCGCGCGCGGGTCGGTGCCGGCCCCGAACTCGAGCCGGTTGATCAGGCCGTCGCGGTCGGGATCTTCTTCGGCATCGATCGGCAGGTTCGGATTGAAGCCGTGCTCGAGCTCCCACTCGTCGGGCATTCCGTCGCCGTCGCTGTCGCCCGTGGACAGCAGCACGCGAATCGTGGCCAGTGCCGGCGTGCCGTCGTTGGACGCCTGGACGACGACCGTGCCGTTGGCGAACCCGGTGACCAGGCCATCGCCGCTGACGTCCGCGATCGCCGCGTTGCTCGTGGTGTAGTTGGTGCCGGTGTTCGCGGTGGTGACGTTACGGGTCGTGGTGTTCGGATACGTCGCCTCGACCGAGAGCTGCAGCGTCTCACCGGCCGTCGACAGCGTGGCAGTGCCCTGCGTGATCGTCAGTCGCGACGGGACCTGCGTGGTCGAGCCGAAGACGATCGGCGGAATCGCATTCATCCGGTTCGGCCGGATCACGAAGAAGTCGGACTCGCCGGAACGCGTCTGGCCGTTCTCGACGCACGTGGCGCGGGCCTTGACCTGGCCGGTGGCGGCCGGGACGTTCGGCAGCAGCCAGCTGCCGTCCGGATTCACGCGCACCGAGCGGTTGAGCACGCTGACGGTGCAGTGCTCGTTCAGCTGTGCGAACACCTGTTCGGTAGTGGCGAGGACCAGCGCCGCTGCCGCGCACGCCAGCAGAAGGCTCGTGGCCGCGGGTCGTCCGGCGAGCATCATTGGTGCGGCTCCGTGAGAGTGACCAGACCCGGCACCGGCCAGGGTCGGCGGCGGTACTGTTCGTCGACGATGCGATCGCGAGTGCCGGGCGGCAGCACCTGCAGCGACTTCAGGAACTCGACGATGGCATCACGCTGGTCGCCAGTCAGCACCTCGAAGGCGCGTCGTGACGCCGCGGCTTCGCCGCCGTGCGCCAGGATCGCCTGGCGCAGGGTTGTGAACTGGCCATGGTGGAAGTACGGTGGCTCGTTCGCCGCGCCCCACAGCCGCTTCGTCAGGAAACGGCAGTTGCCCTCGAGGAAGCGCCGCGACCACTGCGACTGGTTCTGGTCGATCGGTTCGGCGCCGTCGCCGTCGCAGATGTCGTGCAGCTTGAAGTCGGTGTAGGCGTCGACCCACATGGTGCCGCGCGTATCCGGCCGCAGCCGCGGGTGGGGCAACCGATCGCTCGACAAATCGACGCTCAGCGTCCGTGTTTCGCCCATGCGCAGGTTGCCGGGCGGGTTGAACGGGTTCGGTTCGGAATAGATTGCGCCGGCCTTGCTCAGCGGCAGCCGCGGCACGTGGCACGTCGCGCACCCGATCGTCTCGAAGGCGCGTTCGCCCTCCGCCACCGCTCGTTCGATCGCGGCGTCGCGGGGAATCACGCGGCCGGGCACAGCCAGCGTCGCCTGCCAGACCGCGACGGCCGTCACGTCGGCGCGGGTCAGCTCGTTGCGGACGCCGTCGCCATCCTGATCGCTGTCGAGTCCGAAGCGCTCGGTCGACTGGATGCCGTGGTGATGGTTGAATGCCGTATTGGTGAACTCGCGCAGCGACACGGCGTTGCTCCCCTGGTGCCAGGGCCGGACGACGAGCGACGGCGGATTGTGCGAGTCGGTGGACAGCAGGCTGAGGCGGCCGAGTCCCCTGACCTTCGACGTGTCCCAGAGGCCGGCGTGGGTCATCGACAGCTCGCCGAACTGCAGCCCTTTGGCGACCAGCGCCTTCGTCTCGCCCCGACCGATCGTGTCGCGGATGACCTGCAGTTCGGCGGTGATCTCGCGCGCCATCATTTCGAGGTAGCCGGCGCCGAACATGCCGGTCGAGGCGCGGAAAGCGCCGGCACTTTGCAGCGACACAGCCCGTCCGGCCTCGTCCACCGCACCGCGCGTCGGCAGTGCATCGGCGCGGTCGAACGTCACGAAGTCGAAGCGCTGGCCGAGCACGAACACGCCGGTGGCGATGTCGCCGCCGCCGCCGGTGATGCCGTACGGCAGGTTGTGGCAGCCGGCGCAGGAGTTCGCGTCGGGCGCTGAGATGCGGTTGAACGCGCGCATCCCGGTCAGCGGCTTGCTAGGATCGGCCAGCGGCCGGCCTGTGCCCTTGGTCAGCGGTCGTCCACCACCCTCTTGCACCGTCCAGTTCGCGGCAAACAGCAGTTCGCCGTGCCTCAGCAGCGCTGCGAGCGGCATCGTCGCCTCTTGACCATCGAAGAGGTGCTGCGCGACCGACACCTCTCGACCGATCGGCGACCGACCCGACTGCGCGCTGAGGGTCAGCGCGCAGAGCACCACTACACCTGCTGAGACGCCGACTGCGTACGGTTTCATCGTCTTATCCACACCCACGCCCATCCCAACACCGCGCTCGTCAACACGATCGCGCCCGCGACGGCGAGCGACGCACTTGCGGGTCGCGTGCTCGTCAAGGAGGCCACGATCGCCAGCTCCACACCTGCGTTCAGAACCAACAGCCCGTACCCCGCAGCCTGGCGCCAGTCCGCATGACCGGTGTAGAGCGCAAGGGCGACCCAATACAGCGCGACCCGGGTAAGCGCTATCCAACCGCCAGCCCGGACCGCCGTTATCGCAAACGACGATTCCAATGGGCTCCAGCGAGTCGCTGCGATGAGCCCGAACCCAATCACGATCACCAGCACCAGCAGCGAAACCATGTCCTCTAGAACACTCCCGCCGGACCTCTTTCGCGACTCACTCTCCGCAGCTCGTCCAGCAGCTCCCGAGTGGTGATGAACCTCTCGGCCGCCGCCTGCGCGCGCTTGTCGTCGAAGAACACCAGCGCGCGCGCGATCAACCCGGCGACCTGCGCGGGCGCGTTGCGGCAGGCGTCGATGATCGCCGGCACCGAACTGGTGTCCTGAAGCCGCGCCAGCCCCTTCGCCCCGACCGCCTGGATGAAGTAATTGCGCGAGGCCAGGGCGCGTCTTAGCAGCGGCAACCCTCGCGGATCGCCGGTCATCGCCAGAAACGTCACCGCCACAGGCAGCTCGTAGATCTGCTCGTGGCTTGCGGCGGCGGGCGGCATCTTTTTGGACGCCGCCCAGGCGATGAAGTCCGGCGCGAGTTGTCGAGGAATCGCGTTGCCCTCCGCGTCGAACGCAAGTGGAAACGGCGCGTCGCTCTCCACCGCCGGTGTCGCGCGCGCGACCAGGAAGTCCCAGAACCGGGCGTCACCGTCGCCAAGCCTGACCAGCGCGCTCGCGAGCGCCTGCCTGGTCACCACGTCCGTGACCACGGCGAACTGTGCGCGGAGAACAGGAATCGCCTGAACCGTCCGGAGCTGAGCGAGACGGTTGACCATCGCCGGTGTAAACGATCCCTTGCTCACCCGGTCGATCAACTGCTCCGCGGTCAGCTCGGCCTGCCCGCCTTCGACGCGACCCTGACCCAGCGCGCCGATCGTCGCGACACACACCGCGAGCCGTACGACCCAGCGGCACCAACACGACAACGAAGATCTCGAACCCGTCATCGCTTATGGCACCTGCGACGGAAGCCGCTGATACGCGGCGTCCTTGGCGATGAACGGCGCCGGCGCGCTCTGCGGATACGTCGCCGTGAGGTTGCCATCGACGTACACGTAGTGGGTCGGGAATATCGAGAGATCGACCGGTGAGAGCGTTCCCGAGGCATCGAAGCGAATCACGCTCCAGATCCACGGTGTCGAGCTTCCGTTGATCGTCTGGTTCGCACGTTGTCCGAGCGAGCCGAGCCGGCCCTCCGCGAGTTGGAAGACACCGGTGCCCGACGACGTGACGCCGTTGGCGCCGTTGGAAGCATGGGCTTCTCCTGATGCGTTCGGCACGAGGCCGCATGGATCGGGCGTTGTCCCGACGATCGCATTGCTCTTGATCGCCGCAAAGTTCGAGATGGTGCCGCCAGACTGCGTGAACTTGGCCTGCAGGCGATGGAAAAGCCTGAAGTCGCCTCCTGCGAGCATCGCATCCGGATTGATCGACGCCGGCGGCGCATTGTTTCCGGAATTCTTGAGAAGGAATGCGTTCGCGTAGTCGACTTCCGCCTGGCCAAAGAGATCCGTGGGAAGTCCGACGACCCAATCGAGCAGCAGCGCCGAGCAGATGAGCGGCGTGTTTAGATCGATCCGCAGAAGGATGCTGGCGCCGCCCGGCAGCGTAATTGCGCTCGCATCCACCCATGAGATGACCACGACGTCTGTCGTCGTAATGGCGATCTTGACATCGGCGATTTCCTCCGCGCCGGTGGTGATGCACCTGAAGCGGACGCGCAGCGTAGCCTTGCCGGGTTTCACGCCTTTGACGACGGCGGTGCAGGACGCCTGATCGTTGCAGGACGGCGACTGCACCAGGACCGCCACCCCGGCGTCCTCGTCTGGTCCGTCCGCGATGATTTCCCAGGAGTACGACGCGTCCTGTGGCGGCGATCCGTTCGCGACGATGGAGAACTCCTTGTCCATCGGCTGCTCCTCGCTGGTTGGCGAGGCTGATACGGAGATGCTCCCCGTGCTGCCGGTCGACGTCGGATCGCCGCCGCAATGCCAGCCCGCCTTGAGCACGCCGACGCCGGGGCTCGAGCGGATCACGAGCCCGTCGTCGCTTACCACGCCGGTGCCGATCGCCACGAACGAGCCGATGTCGTGATCGAACGAGTACATCTCGGTCACCTGGCGCGGCTTGAGGCCATCGACGTTCGGCAAGGTGATCGCCGCGGGCGGGTTGAACACGGCGCCTGCCGGCTGGATGGTGACGATGAAGCGCGGCTGCTGGCCGAAGCCGGGCGTCATCGGCACCTTGTCGCCGTGCACGACCGTGACGCTGACGCAGCCGGTCTTCGATCCGCCGGGGAACGTCACCTGCCCGTAGACGAAGCGGAGCGCGAAGCCCGGCGCGTCCGGCAGGTTGGTCAGCGTGCCGCCAGGCTGGTCCGGTCCGACACACATCTGGTGCGCGGCGTCCTCCGCGAGCGGCAGCATGAAGATCGGCTGCCCGACGTCGTTGTTGCGGCCGGCAACGGTGACGAGGTCGTACTCGAGCGCCGGGTACTTGCCCGGCGCCGTCGCCGTCGTCCCGTCCACCATCAACTTCACGAGCCCGACTGGCGCCTGCGTCAGCAGGAACTGGCCCTGCGCGTCGGTCTGCACGGCGTGTGCGGCGGCAACGGTGGCGAGGCTCACGCGCAGCTCGCTCGTGAGCACGGCGCGCACCGTGACGCCCGGAATCGGGCTGTTGCTGTTATCGAGGACGACGCCGGAAATCGAGGTCTGCGCGGGATCGCCGGGCCGCCGGCCCGACGCGGTGAACGTGCCGGGCCCGCCCGCGTTCGACGCGAAGGTCGCCTCGACGAGGTTGTTGGCGTTGCCCTCGTCCGGGCCGAGCACCAGCGTTCCCGCGACGCGGCCGTCGGAGTCGCTGCGCACGGTGAGGCTGCCGCCGGTTCCGGTGAAGTGCCCGCCGCCGCGGCGAACCGTGAACGTCACGTCCACGCCGTCGAGCCGGTTGTTGCCGGCGTCCACGACGACCGCGATCAAGGGCTTGGGCAGCGCCTGCCCGACGCCGCCGATCTGATCGTTACCCGTATCGACGACGATCTTGCCGGGCGCTCCCTGGGTGCCGGAGGCGCTGAAGATGGCCGTGCCCGCGAACTGGACCGAGTACGCCTCGACGGTGTCGCCGCCGGCGCCGGCACGGTTGCCGAGCGTCCACCGCACCGAGGCCCGCCCGCTCGGGTCCGTCTTGACGATGACGGTGGGGGCGGCTGTCTCGCCGGCACTCTGTTGAATCAGCCCGTCGTTCTGCATCACCTTGAAGATGACGTTCTGGTCGGCGACAGGCATCCCCAGGGCATCGACGAGTTCCACGACCAGTGGATCCGGCAAGGAAGTCGCGATCGGTCCCGACTGGTTGTTGCCCGACACCAGCCGGATCAGCGGCTCCGTGGCGTGGGCGCGCGTGACGGTGATCTGCACGGTTGCGGCATTGCCGACGCGGTCGAGTCCGAGGACGTCGATGACATTGTCCCCGAGCGTCAATGGCACGTCGGACGCGAGGAATGTGCGATTGGCCACGACGGCGTTGCTGCCGTTGACCTTGACCGTCGCTTCGGTTTCGTTGACCGTGCCGACGACGATGTCGTTGATGATGCCGGCGACCGACACGCGATCAGCCGTGGTGAGGAACCGGTCGGGCGGCGACGTCACCGTCACGCGCGGCGGCGTCGTGTCGAGCGTGATCTCGATGCTCGCGGTGCCGACGGCGCCGTCGTTGTTGCTCGCGCTGGCGGTGATGATGTTGGGGCCCTCGGCGAGCGGCACGGAAGTGGTGAAGGTGTCGCCGGAGAGCGGCGCCGGAATCGAGTTGATCGTCACCACCGCCGTCGGATCGTCCACGGTGCCGTTGACGGTTGTGACCGGCGTGTTGACAAAGCTGAGATTGGACGGGTTGGTAATCGTGACGATCGGGACGCGGTTGTAGTTGAGGCCGAGCGGGACCTCTGTCGTATTCCCGGCCGTGTCCGCGGCGATCACGGTGAACGCGTTGGGGCCGCGTGCCAGGGTTACGACGCACGGCAGTTGGTTGGTGTGGACGGTCGTCGTCTCCGTCCTGCAGTCCACTCCCGCGACGCCGGACAGATCATCCGACACCGATCCGGTGATCGTGACGTTGGGAAAGAACAGGATCGACCCGTTGACCGGAGACGTCAGCGTCAGCGATGGCCCGGTCCTGTCGATGTTGACAACGGCCTTCGTCTCCGTGGTGTGACCGGCCGCGTCGGTCGCCATGCCGGTGAGCTCCTGCTTGGCGCCGGCGGATGACAACGTCAGTGGGGGCGGGCACTCGACCACGGTCGTGATCGCATCAGCGCAAGTGAACGTCGCCGTGACGGGCGAGTTGTTCCACCCCGCGGTGTTGGGGGCCGGGCTCAGCGTCACGGTGATCGTCGGTCGCGTCAGGTCAATCGTGAACGGCGCGCTGATCGCCGAGGCCATGTTCCCCGCCCGGTCGGTGACCGATCCGGTCACCTGCTTGCCGGCGCCTTCCGTTTGGACCCGCTGGTCCGGCGAGCACGTCGCCACGCCGGAAAGGCTGTCGCTGCAGGTGAAATGCGCCTCGACCAGCGTGGCGAAAATGCCCGCGGCGTTCGGTTCCGGGGACAGTACGACGGCGATCGCGGGGCTGGTGCGGTCGATGTTCAGCGTGACGGACCTCGTGGCACTGTTGCCGGCGTTGTCCGTGGCGGTGCCGGTGACGACATAGTTTGCGACGTCATCGGACACGGTGACCGGCGCGGAACACGTCGCGATCCCGGAGCCGCCGGGATCCGCGCATGTGAAGGTGACCGTCACGGGCGTCCTGTTCCACCCGTTCGCATTCGGCGCCTCGTTAACCGCCGCGGTGATTGTGGGCGGCGTGATATCCGGCGGCGCAGCGCCGATGCTGTGGATCGATACGGTGAGCGAGGTGCCTGGCTTCCCGGTAATCCTGACGGTCAGCTTGTTGACGCCTGTGCCCAGTTGCACAGCGCGCTCGATGGTGCGCCTCGGACCTCGCCGATCGTCACCGTCGTTGCGCCGTTTATCGCCCGGGTCGCGGTCGTTGCGATCGTCACGGTCGTTGCGGTCGTTACGATCGTCCTCGCCACGCGCGGTGAAATCGTCCGGTCCTAATACGCGTCGCCCATTCAGCTCGATCTCGGCGCTCGTGACGCCGTGATTCGCGACGCGCAGGACGTACTTGCCCGAGGGCTGGTCCACGCGGAACGTCCGGGTCTCTATACGCGGACGGCCGGCGGCGCGGGTGAACGTCTCCGGCCCGAAGACGATGGCATCGGCGCTGAAGCCTACGGCTGCGGACACGAACACAGACAGCAGCACGAACGCTGCGCGAAGATGCATCGGTCCTCCGGCGAAGAAATGCTGAACGAGTCCGGCGAATCTGCACTAACATGCGCGGGAAGTCAACCCCCCAAAGTGCGGGCTGCACGGTTTCGTCGGAAAGGAAAATGGGGAGGCAACAGCCATTCAGGACGACATGTCGTTTCTTGATTGTCGGGATTCCTGACTCCCGACAGCGCACCAGTTCGGCCTCGGCGATCTCGACCGCGAGTGCCAGCAGCCGATCGATCTCGATTATGCGCGTCTAGTTGCACGGGTTTTCCATGGCTCTTACTTTGGCGTCTTGACGCTGTCTTGCCGGCCTCCTACTATCCTGATCTTCCCCCGAAGGTTACCGACCATGTTCGCGACGACGTCCGATCGCATTGCCGTGTTCAGCGACGACACCAACCTGCGCAGCTGCTTGACCGACACCCTCCCGCCGTCCTCGACCTCTCGGGTCGTCGTCGTGATCGATTGGCGGTTGAGCGGAGCCCTGCGTCTTTGCGCGGAGATCACGGCCGTTGGCGGCACGGGCGTGGTGATGGTCGCGGTGCCGGTGACCGGCGATGCCGGCATCGACACGCTCACCGCCGGCGCCTGCGGAATCGTCTACCACTCACAGCCGGCGAGCGATGTCGCCAGGGCGGTTGAAGTGGTGGCCAAACAGGAGGTGTTCGCACCGCGCCACGTGGTGGTCGCGTTGTGGACGCGGTTGCGGGCAGAAACCGGGCGTCACCAGCAAATGAGCGAGCCGGATCGCGATGAACGGTTGAGCGCACGCCAGCGCGAAGTGTATCGCCATACTGCGGCCGGCCTCAGCAACAAGGAGCTGGCCGACCGTCTCTCGATCAGTGAAGCCACGGTGAAGGTCCACCTCACGCACATCTTCCGCAAACTCGGCGTGCGCAGCCGCGGCGAGCTGGCGGCCGCGTACTTCGGCATCAGTCGATAGTCGTACGACGATCCGCTAATTGAAAACCTCGGCCGCGTCAGCACATCATCGGCGCCTAATTTCAAACTAAGGAGCCGCGATGAGCTTGCGCACCTCTCGCCTTGCGATCGGTCTTGTCCTTTGTACGATCATTTCCATCGGCGGCCTGATCCTGGCCGACCCCGCCAGCCCCGTGACCGTGGCTATCACCGACAGCCCGGATCCGGTCGCGTCCGGCGCGCAGATCCTGTACACGACGACGATCGTGAACACCGGCGGCTCGAAGCTGGCCAACGTTGTCTTTTCGGACCAGGTCAACGGCATCGCCGGCATCGGCGTGCCGCCGCAGCTCCAACTCTCCAGCACGCGCGGCAGTTGCAACCAGAGCGGCAACCTGGTGACCTGTAATGCAGGAACGATTGAAGGTAACGGCTCGTGGGTGGTGACCATACGCGGCGTCGTCACCGCGGCCAGCGGTACGGTGATCAACAACACCGTCACCGTGAGCGGTACCCGCTCGGCGCAGAACTTCACCACCACGTCGACCGCGACCACGCTGGTGAGCGGCG
>JANOZI010000943.1:0-5047 GCA_031429375.1 Acidobacteriota bacterium
GCCGGCCGGCGCGGCGCGCCGGTGATGCGCGCGGTATCGATGGCGATCGGAAACACGCTTGTGTTCGTGAAGCCCAAATCCTCGAGCTCCTGCCGGTTGTACTCGGAGTCACCCAGCGCCACGTCGGTATAGCCGACCAGCGACTTCAGGTCTTCGCGGCCCAGCATCGCGAGGCGAAAGATGTTGGCGTCGTAGTCAGCAAAGTAGTGAGCAGGCGTGACGTTGTGATACTGCAGCACGCGTCCGCGCGCCAGCCGGGCGAACTCCGCGGTCAGCGGCGACACGAGCGCGAAGTGAAAAATCGTCAGGTCGCCCCGCTTTGATGACGGGTCCGAAAACGGCCGGACGTCGCCCCTCAAGTCATCGTCTATCGTCAGCGCGTAAAGCTCGGACTCGTGACCGAGCCCGCGCAACAGGCCGCGCACGCGGCGGGCCGAGTCGCCGATCGCGTCGCCGCGATGAGCCGCGGGAACCCACTGGTTAACTACCATGGGCACCTCCGCTCGTATCCTTCGTGTCTTCGTGTTCTTGGTCGCTGCCTTTAACGGGTAGCGCAAGAAACGCCGACGGCCGGTACGACTTGATCTCCTCGAACTCTTTGGCCTGCTTGACCTGATCCCAGAAATCGAACGCGACGGGCGGGTGCGGGCGGCGCGGGTTGGCGAGCATGCGGTCGATGAACCCGAGTAGTGTCCCGCCGAAGTCTTTCGCTTCGAGCCGATCGAGGGCGGCATATTGGCCCTCGACGATGGCCGCGCGCAGTGACGGATCGTCGACGATCGCGTTGACAAGAGCGGCCACGTGCAGAGGCGATTTATCCGTATAGAGCACGCCCGCGCCGTCCATGGTGGCCGGCACGGCGCTCGCCGCATACGCGACGACCGGCACGCCCATGTGGAACGATTCCACCAGGGGCACACAAAAGCCCTCGTGCTCGCTGGCGCACAGAAACACGTCGGCCAGCTCGTAGTAAGCCGTCAGCTCTTCATTCGAGACGTGGCCCACCAGGTGCACGTCGCTGGCGCCAATCCGCGCGACGAACTGGTGCAACATCGTGAGGTATCGCTCGAAGCCGGAGTGCGCGCCCACCAGCAGCAGCCGCGAGCGCGGGTTGAACCAGGTCTTGTAGGCGTGGAACGCGCGGATGACGTCCTCGAACCGCTTGTTGGGAATGACCCGCCCCACAAACAGCACGTTCGTCCAGCCGTCGTCGAACTCGCCGGCGTGCGCGTAATCGGGCGGTCCCGACAGGTGGTCGAAACCGGGCACGACCGGCAGGACGCCGGTGTCCGGAAACCCGATCGCCTCGAGTTCCTGCCGGTTGTACTCGGAGTCGCCGAGCGCGAGGTCGCAGCGGGACTTGTAGAGCGCAAGCTCGCGGCGTCCGCGGTAGCACAACTGCACCAGTTCCTTGTTGACGTCGACGAAGTACTCGGGCGGCGTGATGTTGTGGTAGACGAGCGCCATCCGATCGGGCAGCGCGTACGCCACGCGCGATGCGCGCGAGCCGATCGAAAAATGATGAATCAGGATGTTGTCGGGATGGCTGGCCTCGGACAGGTCGCGATAGTCCTGCGTCAGATCCTCAACCCTCGGATCGGCCGTCTGCACGAAGATCTCCGAATCGTATCCGGCGGCGCGCAGCACCCGCTGGATGCCGAGCACCTCGTGGCCGATGGCGTCGCCGTAGCCGAGCGTTGCGAGCACCTGATGCACGGCGGGCACCATCCCTACCGGCCTCCACCGCTGCCGCCGCCACCGGGCTTGCGCCCGCGGCGCTGCGGCCGGCCTCCTCGACGATTGTCGCGTCCGCGTTGATCGCCCCCGGGGCCATCGGGGCGCGGCCCTTGACTTTGCTTGTCCGCCGTAGCTTTAGCGGAGGTGGAAGGCTTGGGGCTCGAGGCTTGGGGCCTTGTGCCTTGTGCCTTCTGCCTTGTGCCTTCTGTCTTCTGCTTTGTGCCTTCTGGCTTCTGCCGTGTCTGTTCTGGCTGGACCGCCGTGTCTTCGATCCGTACCCACCTGCCGTCGGCGGTTTGTCTAAATCCCGCCGGCCTGTCCTGAGCGAGTCCGCCGGGTGCGCGCTGAGCGCGGCCGGCGGACGAGTCGAAGGGCCCGCCCTGAACAGGTCTTTGCGGCCTGTCCTGAGCGAGTCCCGCGGTCGCGCCGCGGCCGCGGGACGAGTCCAAGGGCCTTGCGGCTTCGGCCTTCTGCCTGATGGCCTCTGCCTTTTCGTCGTACGGCCCCGTCGGCAGCTGCTTCACGACGTGGTCGGCCGGCGGTTGCAGGCGCCGCCTGCGTCCGAACCAGCCGGGCAGCGGCTCCATCGTGCGCGACGGCGTTTCCTTCGACAGCTGCTGCAGCATGTCGACGTATTTCTTTTCGATCACCGGCCAGCTGTAGTGCTTCTCGAAGAAGGCCCGGCCGTTGCGTCCAAGCGCCGCCTGTAACGCGGGATTACTGTCGACCGCCCCCAGGGTTTCGGCGAACTCGTGGAAATTCTCGTAGAACAGGCCGGCGTTACTGCGCAGGCACTGGCCCTGCAACACGTCGCATTTCGCGTTGGCGAGTACCGGCTTGCCGAGCGCCCACGCTTCGAGCGCCACCATCGACAGGCTCTCGAGATACGACGGCATGATCAGCAGCTCGGCCGCCGACATCGCGTCGTACTTGTCCTGGTCTTCAAGAAAGCCCACGTGGTGAATGCGCGGATGCGCGGGAATCGCCAGGTGCGCGCTGCCGACCAGCACCAGGTGCATGCCGTCCACCAGCGCCGCGCTGTAGTGCTCGAAGAAATCGAACAGCTCGGCGCAGCCCTTGTTCTCGTCGATGCGGCCCACATAGATCGCAAAGCGATCGCGCATGTCGAACTTCTGGCGGAAACGGCCGGCGTTGGTCCGCTCCGGGATCTCGGAGCCGATGCCGACCACCACTCCGGGCACCGGCTGGTTGTTCGAGACGCCGTGAATGAGGGCGCGCTCCTCGTACGAGTTGTACATGAGCGCGCGGATGCCGCGGAACACGGGCGGGTACAGCCCGAGGCCGAGCGCGCCGTCGCGTTCGGCCGTCGGCACCAGGATCGCTTTCGCCGCCACTGCCCGGCAGCCGTGGAACGAATGGTGGTAGCGGAAGCTGAAGAAAATGAAGAAGTCGTAGGCGGCTTCGCTCGTCTTGATGTGGTTGACCAGTGCGGGGCTGGTCGGCCCTTCGGCCTCGAGCCAGGCGAGCTCGTCGCGCAGCGAATGGGTCGTGGTGAAAACCTTGGCGGACCACTTCGCGAATTCGATCGGGTCCCGCTCCATCGCCACCGGGAAGCGGTGCACCGCGACCCCGTTGACCATCTCCGTGCCTTCGGGAAGCTCGTTCTTCCACGTGATGTAATCGCGATGTGCGCAAGTGGTGAGCACCTCGACCTGGACGTGTTTCGCCAGATGCTCCGCCACGTAACGAGCGTGCTGCTCTGCGCCGCCGTTGATGTCGGCGCCGTACCGCTGAACGACGACCGCGACCTTCACTGCTGCCCGTCGTCGTCGGACCCGGAACCGCCGGGCTTCTGAGCGAGCCCAGTGGTGTCACGGGGCGAGTCGAAGGGCCTGTCCGCTGCGACCTCGTTGTCGTCGCCGGCCGCGTCGAACGAATCGGCACGGCCGTCGAACGCGTCGCCCTCGTCCACACCATCAGGGCCGTCGGTTTCGCCGGCTTCAAACGCATCGTCACTACCCGCGTCGCCGCCCTGACCCTGGCCGCCGCCACCAGGCGCAGAGCCTGTCTCGCCTTGAGCGGAGCCGAACCCGCCGGGCGCACCGGGCCCGCCAGAGCCTGTCTCGCCGAAGCCCTGCGCGGAGGCGGATCCACCGCGCCGGCCGCGACGACGGCGGCGCTTGCGCCGGGCCGCCCCGTCGCCTTGTCCCTGGCTCTGACCCTGGCCTTGGCCTTGCCCTTGACTTTGGTTCTGCGCCGGCTGGCTGGTGGGCACGAAGCCTTCGCCGAGGTCGCCGCCCTGCTGCGCCACCGGCTCCAGCTCGTCATCGTCCCGCTCGTGGCGGTCGAGGCCGCGCACGGCCTCGGGCCGGTACTGCACCACGCCTTCGAGCGCGCGCACCCGGCGCTCGCTGAAATCAAGCCGGCTCGAGAGTGACTCGACGCGCATCCGCAGGTTCTGCGCTTCGATGCCCATGCGCGTGGTTTCGATCACCAGGTTGTGAAGCACCTCGTAATACAGCGCGTTCCACTCGGCCCGCGATCGATCGAACTCGATCTTGCGGCGCGACTCGCGCTTGAGCAGGTCGACGTTGAACTGCGCCTGCGTATGCAGGATCTGGTTGAGGACGTTCGGATTGAAGAACAGCTTCAGGATCGGCTGCAGCAGCTTGCGCATGAAGCGCAGTGGCCCGCGGTGCGACGCAAACAACGTCTGGTCGTCGAAGGCGTACGGCGCTTCGATCTTCGGCGGCTCGGTGGTCACGGCCGGGCGGCTCTTGCGGAACTGCTCGAGCAGGTCCGAGCGCAGGTTCTTGGGCTCGAGGAACTTCTCGAGGCGGACCGACGCCAGCTCGCGGATTTGCTCTTCGGTGTAGTCGGCGCCGCGCTTCTCGAGAATGCGCTGCCGGATCTGCTTCATGATCTGCTCGACGTCGACCGACTCGGAACGAATGGTGAACTCGCTCTTCGACTGGATCCTCTAGGCTCGCGGGTGCGGCTCTTGATGCCGCTTGCGGCTGGCAAACTCGGGCGCTTCCATGATGCAGGTGCCGAGGATGCCGATTGACTGTTTGAAGGCGTGCATGCCCGCGCGGGTGATGGTGGCGGGCGACTCGCCCACCTGCGGGTAGCCATTGGCGTCTGGCGTCAGCTGCTCCCAGTTTTCGAACAGCCGCCCCCACGGGCTCGCCAGCGCCTGCGTCATGTAGCGCTTGCCGAGGACCGGGTACCAGAAACTATCGTGATAGATCACGCTCGCGATGTAGGCCCAGGGCGCGAGCACGGTCTTCAGCGACCACTCGATGGGCTTGCGCAGCGGGCCCCAGTAGATCTGGTGCTGCATGCGCGA
>JANOZI010000944.1:0-4590 GCA_031429375.1 Acidobacteriota bacterium
CGTTGAAGATCTCCGCGCGCACCTGCAGGCTCTGCGAGGTCATGAAGCGGAAGTCCTTGCTGAACATCAGGTCCGCCTGCCAGAAGCCGGGCCCGCGCAGGAAGTTGCGCGGCAGGTTGCCGAACGTGCCGGGCTGCGGGGTCGCGAACGCCGCCGGATTGAGCCAGCGCACGCCATTGGTCAGGTACGGATCGACACCCGGCACCAGGTCGGGACGCTGCGTGCCGCGGCTGTTGCCGCCGAGGATGTTCGCCACCGTCGCGCCGTTGACCGTCGCGTTGTCGGGCCGGCTCATCACCACGTTGATCGGCACGCCGCTCCGGGCGTTGACGATCGTGCCGACGCGCCAGCCGCCGCGCCACAGCCCGTCACCCGGAATCAAGTAGACGAGTGAGCCGTTGAAGGTGTGCGGAATGTCCTGCGGGTTGGTGCCGTATTCAGTCTCGTAGTCGAACGTGTTCTGCGTGGTCGCCGCCTCGTTCGACCCTTGCGTGGTGCCCTTGTTGCTCGAGTACTGATACTGCACGCCGCCGGTAAAGCCGGCGCGGAAGCGTCGCGTCGCGCTCACCTGCAGCGCGTTGTAGGTGGCATAGCCGCAGCCCGTCACCGGCTGGCCGCTGATCACGAGGCCGTCGACACACCCGGAGGTCTTGTAGTCGATCTGGCCGTAGGTCGGCTGGAGACGCGTGCGCGTCACAGGGTCGAGCGTGTTGCCCACCCCGCGCAGGAACATGTCCTTGCCCTGGCTGCCGGTGTAGCCGACCGTCATGTTGATGTCGCCGGGCAGCTCGCGCGACAGGCTGACGCCGTACTGCATGTTGTATTCGTCGGGCCGCTCGTGGGTGTAGCCGCGAATCGACAGCAGGTTGCCGAGGTTGATCCCGGTGAACGGATAGGCGAGCCCGTTGTTCGGCACATCGGCGGTCTGCGCGCGCCGCCGTTCAATGTAGTTCTCGATCGGCTGGATGCGATCCTCGAACTGGCCCGGCCCGTAGAAGATGCCGAACCCGCCCCGCAGCGCAGTCTTGTCGTTGAGCTGATACGCCGCCGACACGCGCGGTGAGAAGTTGTTCTTGTCCGGGTTGTAGAAGTTGTCGGGATCGGTGCTGAAGGCGTTGTCTTCGACGAAGAACGGCCTGGCCAATCCATCCTTTTCCTTCACCACCGAGTAATAGTCGTACCGCAACCCGAGCTCGAGCGTCAGCCGATCGCCGAGGCGCCACGAGTCCTGCGCGAAGCCGATGGCGTAGAACTGCTGCGGCGTGAAGACGGGCGAGTCGACCGCGACCTGAACCGCCGCGGGGCGGTTGTCGATGAAATCGGTGATGCTGTTGTAGGTGATCTCGGTGCTGCCGAGGAACTGGAACTCCGATTCGATCTTGCGGTATTCACCGCCGAACTTGACCGTGTGCTGGCCCCGCGTCCAGGTCACGCTGTCGGTGAACGACAGCGAGTTGGGATTGAACACGGAACCCGTCGTGGTCGACGCGCTGGTGGCGCGAATCAGCAGGCCGCTGCGGGCCACGCCGGTGGTGCCGCGCGCGTCGATGCTCGACGAGGTCACCGTGCCCGACAACGACACGCCGACCGGGTCGTATCCGGCGACCGAGCCGAACGCGACCGCGCTGGTCGTGGGCTTGTTGTAACCGATCTTGAACTCGTTCACGAGGTTGGACCCGACGATCGACTGGTAGTTGGCCATCAGGTTCTGCGGCTCCTGCCTGGCCAGCACACGCCGCGGCGTGATGGTGCGGTCGGGGGTGTCGACTTCGCCTTTGCTAGCCAGATAGCGCACGTAAAATGACTGCGCGTTCGAGAAGCGATGATCGAGGCGCAACGACAAGGTGTTTTCCTTCTGATTCGCCTGCGTCGAATTCGAGGCCAACGACAGCAACGGGTTGGCGGTGGCTACCGTGCCGCGCGGGAACCCGTTCAACAGCGACGCGACGGCCATGGTGCGCTCGGCGCTCTGCCCGGCGCCGCTGCCGACCGGCTCGCCGGCGAGAACGCGGCGGCGCGCTTCATCGCTGGGAACGGCTTCGGTGAACGTGAGACCGGTTTTCTGCTTGAGGCCTTCGTAGCTCATGAAGAAGAACGTCTTGTTGCTGGCCAGCGGCCCGCCAAACGAGCCGCCGAACTGATCCAGCGTCAGGGGCTGCTTGACGTTGTCGTATTTGCTCGCCGCATCCAGCGCATCGTCGCGCCGGTATTCGAAGATTGAGCCACGCAACGTGTTGCTGCCCGATTTGCTGACCACGGTGATGTTGCCGCCCGAGCCGAGGCCGCTCTCTGCCGGCGCCAGGCCGGAGTTGACGCGGAACTCCGCCACCGCCTCCATCGAGGTCTGCAGCCGGAACTGCGAACCGGTCGAGTTCAGGTAGCCGGGGCTCGCGTCCCACACATAGGTCCCGTCGACGCCGTCGTAGTTCAGGTAGTTCTGCTGGTTGGACTTGCCGTTGAAGCGAACCGACGCCCATCCGCCGTTCCCATCGCTGGTCGCGCCGGTCGCGAGCGTCATGAGGTTGGCGAAGTTGCGCCCGTTCACCGGGAGGTTCTGCACCTCTTCGGGCGAGACGTTGACGCCAATCTTCGCGGAAGACAGGTCGAGGACCGGCGCGTCGGCCGTGACATTGATCTGTTCGGTCAGCGTGGCCACGCTCAATTCGACTTCGACCTTTTCAATCTGACCGACGCCCAGCACCACCTCGCGGGTCTTCGCCCCGAAGCCAGCCAGCTCGATCGCCACGAGGTAGGCGCCAGGCGCCAGGTTCGTGACTGAATAGATGCCTTCACCATCCGTGACGATGGTGCGGATGGCGCCCGTGCTCTTCGACGTGACGGTGACCGTCACGCCGGGCAGGGCGGCATGGCTCTGATCGAGCACCCGTCCGATGACTCGGGACTCGGTTTGCTGGGCCGTCGCCGGAGCCACAAGCCCGGCGGTAAGAATCATCAACATGGTCAGCGAACGTAGGAGTTTCATGGTTCCGAAGGTACTGGCGCCATCCTTCGCCCCTGTGACGCGGCTGTTAATTCCATGAAAACAGCTGGGGTTGCAGCGTTGTCACAACGATGTAACGTTCCTGTGACATACTCCCGCCCGTGCGCTTCCGACTGATTCCCCGAGAAGAGAAGTTTTTCGCCGATTTCATCACCCTGGCCGACCGGATCGTGTCCGGCGCCACCCTCCTCGAACGCATGCTGTCGTCCGACCCGCCCAACTGGGACACTGCGCTCCAGATCAAGCAGGTCGAAAGCGAGTGCGATTCGCTGACCCACAACATCATCCAGCGGCTGAACCGGACCTTCGTGACGCCGATCGATCGCGAAGACATCCACACGCTGGCCAAGTCGCTGGACGATGTGATGGATGCGATTGATGCGGCCGCCGCCGTGACGCGCCGCTACCGGATGGCGTCGCTGCGCTACGGCGCGCGCGAGCTGGCGTCGCTGACCTGGCAGTCGACCATGCAGGTCAAGGTCGCCGTCGAGGCGCTGGAGAAGCGCAAGGACGTCGCGCAGGTGGCGATGGAAGTGAACCGCCTCGAGAACGCGGCCGACGACATTCACGACGAAGCGCTGCGCCGGCTGTTCGAGGAGGAGAAGGACGCAATCACGATCATCAAGTGGAAGGAAGTGCTCGACCTGCTCGAAGAGGCTACGGATCGCTGCGAGGATTGCGCCAATGTCCTCGAAGGCGTCGTCGTCAAGCACGGGTAGCGACGCTTGGATTCGAGCCTCGCCCTCGTCGTCATCGTCGTTGTCGTTGCGTTGATCTTCGATTACATCAACGGCTTCCACGACGCCGCCAACTCCATTGCCACGGTCGTGTCGACCCGCGTGCTGTCGCCGGGGCAAGCGGTGGTGTGGGCGGCGTTCTTCAATTTCGCGGCGGCGTTCATTTTCGGCACCGCGGTGGCCAAGACCGTCGGCTCCGGGATGATCGACATCAAGGTCGTGACCTCGTCGGTAATCCTCGCGGGCCTGATCGGCGCGATCGTGTGGGACTTGATCACGTGGTACTACGGCCTGCCGACCAGCTCGTCGCACGCGCTGATTGGCGCGTATGCCGGCGCCGCGGTGGCCAAGGCCGGCATGCTCGCGATCATTCCAGGCGGCTGGACCAAGACGCTGATCTTCATCGTGCTGGCGCCCGGCATCGGCTTCAGCCTGGGCTTCATCTTCATGGTGGCGATCCAATGGATCTGCCGTGGCACCGCGCCGTCACGCGTCGACCGCCACTTCCGAAAACTTCAGCTGGTCTCCGCAGCGGCGTACAGTCTCGGCCACGGCGCGAACGATGCGCAGAAAACGATGGGCATCATCGCCGGCGCATTGTTTGCCGGCGGCTACCTGACGAAGTTCGAGATTCCGTTCTGGGTCGAGATGGCGGCGTACTCGGCGATCTCGCTGGGCACGTTATCCGGCGGCTGGCGGATCATCCATACGATGGGCTCGAAGATCACGCGGCTGCAACCGGTGGGTGGCTTTGCCGCAGAGACCGCGGGCGCCGTCTCGCTCTTTACCGCCACGGCATTCGGCGTGCCGGTGAGCACGACGCACACCATCACGGGGGCGATCATCGGCGTC
>JANOZI010000945.1:0-2235 GCA_031429375.1 Acidobacteriota bacterium
ATCGTGACCGACTCGGGCCGAGCCGAACTGGCCGACGTCAACCAGATCGCCAATGCGATCAAGTACAGCGACCCGGACAAGACCGATCGGTTCGTCCGCGTCCGCCGCACGCCCGGTTCTCGTGATCGAAGACAACGGCATCGGCATCCCGGCGGGCAAGGTGGTCGTGATCTTCGAACAGTTCGTTCGCGCGCACTCGGATCGCGACGAGGAGCTCGGCGCGCAAGGCCTGGGTCTCGGCCTGGCGATCGTCCGCGAGTCGATGGAAGCGATGAAAGGCTCGGTGACGGTCACCTCCGAAGAGCGGGCAGGCGCCGCGTTTACGCTGACCTGGCCGACGCCCGAAACGCCACAGGCGTAAGCGACAGCAATCAGTTCTGAAAGGGCCGTTCGACGCGCGACCGGCCTTTCTTCAGCTGCTTTTTAAGCGCGTCTTCCGCTTCCTTGATGTCGTCGAGGGTCAACCGGCCGGTTTCGACCAGCCGCGCCATCACCGGCCTGGAACGGCCGCCAAACAGGCTGAGCAGCTCGTCGACCAGCGTGCCATGCGCCTCGTCTCGCGACACGACCGCTTCGATAATGTTCGCGTTGCTGATCCGCTTCACGCAGCGGAGCGCGTGTTTCTTTTCCAGCCGATAGACCACGGTCTGGATGGTCGTGAAGGCCGGCCGGCCTTTGGCGGGAAGGGCCTCGTGGATCTCGCGGATCGAGCACGCGCCTCGCGTCCACAGCACTTCCAGGATCTGCAGCTCAGGCTTCGTAAAAGATGTGCGCGCCATAGATGGACTACGAACGAAGCTGATCGCGCATCTCGATCTTGGCGCGCCCGAAAGCATCGGCCAATCGAGCTCCTCGACGCGGCGAATGCCGGTTGACCGGACAAGGCGCGCGTTCCCGATCGGCGTGATGACGAGCGGATCGAATCGTTTCGCGAGTGTCCGAAGTGTCCGCAGATCGCAATGGTCGTAATGGTTGTGGCTCAGCAACACGGTCGAGATTGGCGGCAGGTCGTCGAAGCGCACCGCCGGCTGGCGGACGCGTCGCGGTCCGGCGAGGTTGAACGGACCGGCACGCTGGGAATACATCGGATCGGTCAGGAAGTTCCCGGCCGGCGTTTGAATCAGAAAGGTCGCGTGTCCGATGAACGTGACGATCGCGCGGGCGCCATCCAGCGGTGGCGGCCGTTGCGGCTGGACGTCAATCTGCCGGGGCCAGGGTGTTCGTCGCTCGAGCAGCATCCGCGGCACCGCCGACTGTGGCTGCGGCGGTGGACCGTCCGGATTGAAGAATCGTCGCCCGTTGAAGTGATCGCCCGTCGGCACCATCGTGGTCTTGATAGTGTCGCTGAACGGGGCCCGCATGATGACGAGGATCGGTCATCAATGAGGGCCGCTTGATTGTGGTTGCAACAGGACAGTTCAGCAGTTATAGATCTGCGCGAGGAGACGATCATGCCCACGGAGTCCGCCACGCTCACCGCCAAGTCCATCTTGCCCGGCTACACCGTCGACGACATCAACAAGAGCATTGCCTTTTACGAGGCGCTTGGTTTCACCGTTGCTCAGCGGTGGGAGGACAACGGTACGTTGCTCGGCGCCATGCTTCAGGCCGGCACGCTGCAGATCGGCTTGAACCAGGACGACTGGAAGAAGGGACGCGATCGGCAGAAAGGCCTCGGCACCCGGCTGAACATCGAAACGACGCAGAGCATCGACGAGATCGCCACGCGCGCGAAAGCCGCGGGCCTCAAGCTGGACGTCGAGCCGTTCGATACGGAGTGGAAGACTCGGCAGTTCGAACTCACCGATCCAAGTGGCTTCAAGCTGACGGTCTCGAGCGAGTGGCCCAAATAGACCCTCAGTGAGGTGCGGAGAGAAAGGGATTCGCTCCCGCTCGCGGCGAGCCTGCGAGCCGCGGCGTGACTGAATTCTTTCCCGACGCCATGACGAGACCGAACGGTTGAGGAATGGCGGAGAGAAAGGGATTCGAACCCTTGGTACGATTACTCGTACACACGCTTTCCAAGCGTGCTCCTTCAACCACTCGGACATCTCTCCGTGTCTTTCGAATCAGTAGTTTACAGGCTAGTGGATGAGCCAGCAAACCCGAATTGTGATAACGATTGTGATACACCCCCGAATGTGCCGCGATCACTTACGGGGATTCTGCCACTCGTCGAACCGACGCGGGTAGCACAACCGTCCGACTCCGGACCTCCAGTATAGAACGCAGCGG
>JANOZI010000946.1:0-11034 GCA_031429375.1 Acidobacteriota bacterium
TACCTGCAGCGCGGCGCCGATGGCCAGATCTATTCGGTGCATGCGCCGGGCCTTTCGGTGGCCGTGCTCCCTGCCTTCGCCGTGGCGGGGTACGTCGGCGCCGTGCTCATGGTGATCGCGTCAGTGGCGCTGGCCGCGGTCCTGACGTGGGAAGCCGCGTGGCTGCTGTCGGGCAGCATCGGCGGCGCATGGATCGGGTGGGCGGCGGTCTTTCTGACGACGCCGTTTTTCTTTCATTCGTTTGCGATCTACCCCGACGGGCCGGCAGCCTTGCTGGTGATGACGGCGATCTCGCTGATGGTGCGCCTCGAGACTGGCCGCGAGGTGTCGCGACGGAGGATTGTGGTTACCGGTATCGCATTGGCGGCGCTGCCATGGTTCCACACCCGATTCGCCGTGATCGCAGCGGTCCTCGGACTCGTGTTGCTGTTGCGGTTGCTGGCCGGCAGCGACGCGCGCGCGCGGGTCGCTGCGTTGTTGACCGTTCCGGTGTTGGCCGCGGCTGCCTGGTTTGGGTACTTCTGGATGATCTGGGGCACGCCAAGCCCGTCGGCTCCGTATGGCGAACAAACCAATTCAGCGTTCGCTTACATTGGCCGTGGCACGACCGGTCTGTTGATCGATCAGCAGTTCGGTGTGCTTGCGACCGCGCCGATCCTCGCACTGTCCGTGGCTGGCCTCGCGCTGCTGGCGCGCAGGCATGCGCGATTCACGGCCGAATGGATCCTGATCGTGGTGTCGTATCTGTTCGCGGCCGCGTCGTACGCGATGTGGTGGGGAGGCAACAGCGCGCCGGCGCGTTTTCTCGTTGCGCTGATGCCCTTGGCTGCGCTGCCGATCGCATGGTGGTGGAACCGCTTGCAGGCAACAGCATGGCGCGCGCTGACGTTGCTTCTGCTGCTCGTAAGCATCGTGATGGTGTTACCGCGCGCGTGGGTAGGGGGCGGCCGGTTGCTCTATAACAATCGCACCGGGTTCGACCTGATGCTCGACTGGGCGTCGCAGAGCGTCGACCTTCCGCGCGCGTTCCCCAGCGTGCACCGCGCGGGAATCAGTGGTGCGATCGCGGACGCGATGGTCTGGTTGGGTGCGGCCCTGGTGATGGCGGCGGTGGCGCAACTCCTGACGCGGCGGCCGCGGCGTAGTGCGGGCGCAACCTGGGCGGTCATCGCGTTCACAGCGGCCACAGCGGCGATGGCGGCATCAACCGTCGTCTGGGCCCGGCATGGCGACGCCGTTGTGACCCGCGATCGATCGAGTGTTGCGGCGCTCGATGCATTTCGTCCCGCATGGCATTCAACCATTGTGCAGATCAGACCCTTCCGTCTGCTCGACGCCGGCGACCTTACCCGACGGCTCGAGTTTGGGACCACCGATCGCGTTCGGCCCGGTCGTGAAGATCCGACGCTGTTGAGGGCTGCCTCAGTACCCGCAGCCGACTATGAAGTGGTGACGTCCGGCGGCGTAGCCCCACGAGGCGCGCTGACCGTCGTGATTGGCCGCAACGATCCGCCGATCGAGCAGTGGACGCTGGCGGGCCGTCCGGCAGGACTCACCGGGCTCGTCTTGCGTTTGCCGGTCGGCGTAGCAGCAGTGACCATCCGCGGCGATGACGAGGCGCGGGCCACGGCAGGCCCGTTGCGGTTACGCGCCGTCAGCGTACATTCGCCCGCCAATTCGTACGGCCGCCGCGCCGTTCGCGCCACGCGGTACGGACGTGCCCGGGTGTTCTTCTTCGACGAGCAGGCGTATCTCGAACCGGCCGGCTTCTGGACCCGCGCCGGCGGAACGGCAACGGTGGTGATCGACGCCGATGAGAACACGGCCGCAGAGGGGTTGCGCTTGTCGCTGAGAGCGGGAGCCGTGGCCACGACGATCGAGGCAAAGGTTGGCGAATGGCGCCAACGGGTCACGCTCGCCGCCGGCCACAGCGAGACCGTGACCCTGCCGCCGACCAGGTCGAACGCCTGGAGTCTGACCCTGGCGTCCGGCGCCGGATTTCGACCGTCCGCGATCGATCCTGCGAGCGACGACGTGCGAAGCCTCGCGGTCTGGGTCGAGATTCGCGAGCCTTGACGCGTTCCAGCCTGCGCGGTACCGTTCCCTGAATGGCCACCGAGCCCGACCGCCCGCTGGTCACCCGCGAGATCGCCGAGCGCAACGAAGCCCATCGTCTTTACAACGAAGCCCTCACCGCTCTCGATAAGGCGATTCAATCGTTGCCCGAGTGGCCGGCTCCGCCCCAGCCGTACGACGAGCAGATGCTCCCCGCGATCAACGACGCATGGAAGATCCTGCCCGATGGCGGGCTGTCGCCGACCTGGGGCGCCGATAAGGCGTGGCGCCTGGTGGAGCCGATCTTCGAGCGCCAGATGGCGTTCAATGCGGCACTGGTCGATCACCTCAATCGAAATGCCAGTGCGCATCGAGCGATTCACGACGCGGTAGGGCGCGCGCTGCCGGCCACGCGCGCGAGCCTCGAGGCGCTGGCGGGTTTCGAATCGCTTCTCATCCAGTTTCTTCAACGCATCACGCCCCTGGCCGACACCCGCGATCGCGAAACGCAAAAGGCGATCGAGGAGCTGCGCCACGTCGCTGAAGTCGCGCAACGCGCGGCCGTGATGGCCAAACGCGAAATCGAGCGGCTTGCCGTCACGGCGCCTCCACCAGACCCATCCGCCTTCGCGCGCACGGATCCAGGCGAGCTACGGCGCGGCGAGCCCGGCAAGATGGAGGCGTACAAGTACCTCGGCTTCGAAGATCGCTTCCGCGGATCCGAAAACGAGATCCGCGCGCGGCTGGCCGACTACGCGCCGTATTTCGACGGCGCCTCGAACGTGCTCGACGTCGGCTGCGGCCGCGGCGAGTTCCTGGAGCTGTTGAAGGAAAGAGGAGTGCAGGCGAAGGGCGTGGACCTCAATCCCGAGATGGTGGAAGCCTGCCGCGCCCGCGGCCTCGACGCCACGACCGGCGATGCGCTGCAGATTCTGCGCGGCGTACCTGACGAATCGCTCGGCGGCCTGATCGCCGTGCAGGTCATCGAGCATCTCGAGCCGGCCTATCTCTCCGATTTTCTCCAGACTGCGTATTACAAGCTGCGCCCCGGCTCGCGGATGGTGCTCGAGACCATCAATCCGGCCTGCTGGGTCGCGTTCTTCGAGAGCTACATTCGCGATCTCACGCACGTGCGGCCGATTCACCCCGACACGCTGCAATACATGCTGCACGCGAGCGGCTTCAGCGCGGTCGACCTCGTGTATCGCGCGCCGATTGCGGACGAAGCGCGCCTGCAGCGCGTAACGCCGCGGCCCGAGCACTTCGGTGAAGCGGCCGCCGACCCGCTCACCGAGCTGGTCTCGGCCTTCAATCGCAACATGGATCGGCTCAACGGCCGCATGTTCACTTTCCAGGATTACGCCGCCGTCGCGCGCCGACCGTGAACCGATCGGAGCTCCGCCGCACCGCGGTCGTGGCAATCGGCTTCGCGGCGCTGACGATCGCCTTTGCCTATCCAGTGTCGATGCATCCGGCCACGACCTTGCTGGCCGACAATCCTGATACGCATTTATTCCTGTGGACGATCGCGTGGGATGCCCACGCTCTGCTCGCGCAGCCGTTGTCGTTCTTCGACGCGAACATCTACTTCCCGTATTCGGGCACGCTGGCTTATTCGGAGAACCTCCTCGGCAGCGGAATGCTGGCGGCGCCGATCATCTGGCTGACCGGCAACCTGGTGCTCGCGCTCAATGTCGTGCAGTTGGTGTCGTGCGTGCTCTGCGGGCTTGGAGCGTACGTGCTGGCACGACGGGTCGGCATCAGCAGGGCCGGCGCGGTGCTGAGCGGAATCGTGTTTCTCGCCGCCCCGCCGCGCTTCTTCCGCATTGGACAACTCCACCTCACCGCGGTGCAGTGGGTGCCGTTTGGCCTGGCGTTCCTGCATGCCTACCTGGACGGCGGGCGCAGGCGAGACCTGTGGCTCGCGGTCGGCTTCTTCACGCTGCAGGCCCTGACCAGCGGACACGGCGCGATCTTTCTCGGCGTGTCGATGCTCGCGTTGCTCGGGTACCGCGTGGCGCTCGGCGAGCCCCTGGCGATCGCGAAACGCGTCCGCGATTTCGGTGTGACGGGACTGGTGCTGCTTGCGCCGCTCATCTGGCTGTTCGCACCGTACCGGGCGGCGCAAACCGAGGTCGGCCTGAAGCGGTCACTCGAAGACTGGCTGCCGTCGCCTGCGAGTTACCTCGCGTCGCCGTCGCACCTGCATCAATACCTCCGCGCGCTCGTCACCGGCACCAATTTCAACGACACGGCCAGCGCATGGCTGTTCCCCGGGATCACCGTGTTGATCTTCGCCGCGATGGCGCTGCTGCCGCCATCGCCGATCGGGGTGGGCGACGATTGGCGTGGGCGGCTGCGCCGCAACAGCGGCGTGTTCTACCTGTTGCTGGCGCTGCTTGCGGTCTGGTTGTTCCTGCCGCCGCCGCTGGGACTGTGGCCGTACGTCTACGCGTTGCCCGGAATGAACTTCATTCGCGTACCGTCGCGCTTCATGATCCTCGCGATGCTGGGGCTCGGTGTGGCGATGGGTGCGGGTTTCGATGGCGCGTTCGGCGCGGCTCGCGCGCCGGCGCGCTCCGTCGCGGCTGTGGTCGTCGGCATGCTGCTCGTCGCCGAGTACGCGAGCATGCCGCTCTACAGCGTGCCGTTTGCCGTCGAGATTCCGGCGATCGATCGGTGGCTCGATACGCAACCCAAGCCGTTTGCGATCGCCGAAGTGCCGGTCCCGAGCCCCGGCGATCTCGGTGCCCACGAGCGCCAGCAGACCATGGCGATGCTGCACTCGACGGCGCACTGGCAGAAAACCGTTCACGGCTACAGCGGCATTCGTCCGGCGCTGCATCAGCGGCTCAACCTCGAGCTCACGGCCTTTCCAGACGAGACGAGCCTGCGCAGCCTGCGCGACCTGGGCGTTCGCTATGTTGTGGTGCACGGGGAGATGTATCCGCCGGAACGGCGTGCCGAAATCGAAGCGCGATACGTTCGATTTGCCGGCGATCTGACGCTGGTGCGTGTCGAAGGCCCAGGGAGGATCTATATGATCCTGCCCGGGCCTCCTGCACCGTGACGAGAAGCGTTCGCGAGACTAGAAGCGGCCGCGGGAGGTCCACCGGCCAATCGTGCCGGAGTTCAGCGTGACGTCGGTCACATCGTTCCAGCCCGCGGACGGCGTCGCGCCGCAGTGGCCGTTGATGATGTCGAGGATGTAGACGTCGCTGCTGCCCTGATCGGGGCCAGCGCTGTAGTGATAGCTGACCACGTCCTTCGATGGGTCGTTCACGTTGCCGCGTTTACCGTTGTACCCCCAGCGCGTATCGTAGGTGCGTAGGGTATCCACCACCGAGTCCATGAACTGCCAACTGCCGCCGCTATCCTGGCAGGAATTCTGGATCGCGCCGGGGTTGGCGCGCGCGACCGCCTGGACGATGTGCGCCATGTTCGGCAAGGGCAATCTGCCGCCTTGAGGGTCGGGGGTGCGTCCGCCCGGACCGGTGGGCACGCCGCCGGGCACGCCGCCTCCACCACCGGCAGGAGGCGTCACCACCGGTGCCGGTCCTGTCTTGAATGCGAGCGTTTGGGAGTACCCGGAGTGCTTCGTGCCGTCAGTGCCGTGGATGCGCCAGTACAGCACCGTGTTGTACGGCAGTTCTCCGAGCGTCATCGTGGTATTGCCGTCGCCGCCGGGCGGGGCGCTCACCACCGCCATGACGGGCGACATCTGGGCGTTGCTCGCGACCTCGAAGCGATACACCACACCGGACGTGCCGGAAATGACGCCGTTGCGCGCCTTGAATGTCGGCTTGTTAGTGGTGAGGTTGCCGCTCGGCTCCAGCGCGACCGGCGGCTCGAGCACGACGGGCGAGACGACGGTGAAGCTCGAGACCGCGGAGTACGGGCCGGTGTTAGCGCCGTCTGCCGCGCGCGAGCGCCAGTAGTACGTGAAGCCCGCGCCGAGCGGCTCGGGCAGCCGGTAAGCCGTGCGGCCGTTTGGCCCCGGATCGATCTTGTCCGCCTGGTGGACAACCTGATTGAAGTTGAAATCGGCCGCGATGTCGAGTTGCAGCCAGATGGCGCGCTGCCCGGACGTGCCGGGATTTTCGATCAGCAGCGTGAATGGATCCGACTGGGCCACGAGCGTCGCGTTGGCGCCAGGTTCGAGCGGCTTCGGAGCAGTCAGCGACACCCCGGGAATGGGGCCCGCAACCGACGGCGCGGTCGGGTTGGCGCTCTTGGCGGCCTCGCAGCCGCCAAGGCAAACAATTGCGAAGAGGGCAGTTAGCCCGCGATTGGGGTAAAACCTGGACATCACTGAGAAACCCTCAAGAGTAAGTATCGACAATCTCTTCTCACAGCTTTACAGCTCGGCAATCGGCAGAGATCCGAGACAGTTAACAGTTTCGAGTTTCCAGCCCGCCTCTTTTGTGAACTGGCAACTGGCAACTGTTACTTCAACAGGCTGCGTCTTTCAGCAGCCTGCTAGAAGCGGGGATCCCACTGCCACGGACCGCCGTAATTACCGAGGTCCACGGTGCGGTTGTATGAGCACAGCGGAACGTCGGGCCGGTTCGCGATCGGGCACCCAGCCACCGGCAGGAACATTCGTGGCCGCATGTCGCCGCGCCACCCGTTCTGGAAATCCGAACCCTTCGCGAGCAGATCCCCCCGCATCGCGCGCAAGCCGGCGTCCGACACTGTTGGTCCGCCCTTCTGAGCCGCGAGTGCCATGAACCACGTCTTCCACTGCTCGGTCGTCCAGGCCGATGAATCGACCGAACCAGGGTTGGTGGGAACACCGGGCGGCGGCGGTGCCACGACCGGCGCGTCACGAGTGGTGAACGCCAGCGCGTTCGAATAGCTCGAATCTTTGCCGCCGTCGCTGCCTTTGGCGCGCCAGTAGAGCGTCGTGTTGTAGGGCAGCGCGCCCAGCGTCATGACCGTGCTGCCGTTGTTATTTCTCGGCACGGTGACCACGGCGGCGATGTTGCTGAAGTCGGAGGTCATGGAAACCTCGAAATGGTACGCGACTCCCACCGTGCCGGAGATCGCGCCGTTGTTGACGCGGAATTCCGGATTGTTGTTATTCAGTTTGCCGCTCGGCGCCACCGCGACCGGCGCCTCGATCACGACCGGCAGCACCACGCTGAACGACGAGGCCACCGAATACGGCCCGGAGTTGGCGCCATCCTCGGCTTTCGCGCGCCAGTAGTACGTGAAGCCGGCGCTGAGCGGCGCCGGGAGTTTGTACGACGTGCGGCCGTCTGGTCCGGGCTCGATTTTGTCGGCCTGGTGCACCATCTGGTTGAAGCTGGCATCCGACGCGACATCGAGGTGCAGCCAGATGGGCCGCGGTCCGGATGTGCCGGGGTTTTCGATCAGCAGCGTGTACGGATCCGGCTGCGCGACGAGCCTGGCGCCAACGCCGGGCTCGAGCGGCTTCGGAGCGGTAATCGACACGCCGGGCAGTGGGCCCGCGACCGTCGGCGCCGTCGGATTCGCGCTCTTGGCGGCTTCGCAACCGGCCACACCAACAATGGCCACGAGGGCAATGAGCCCTCGAACGGAGTGGAGACTGGACATGACTGGATACCCTCGAACAAGAACGCCGATCAAAAACTCCGAGGCCTTACACACGGAGCCAGGGACGCCGAATTACCGTCGTTTCAAAAATAAAAACCCGCCGACCAACGAAAGCGCCATGACCATGCCGGTTGACACGAGGGAGAGTGCCACCGCGGCCTCAGTTGGAAGCCCGAACCGACGGAAAAAAAACGCAAACACAGCTTCGCGAACACCGAACCCGTTGATGGAAACGGGCGCCATCTGCAAAGCCAGGCTCACCGGAATGAGCACGGCCCCCAGAAAGACCGGAAGCGGTACGGATAACCCTTGGGCAGTTAGCAAATAAAAGGCCACAATTGTTATCTGCACGACAAGAGCGCCAACGAAGGCTCCGACCAGGGCCCGGGGCGCCGCTCTGAAGCGAAACACCGCATCTTCGAGCTTTTGCGCCCGCTCAGTGACCCACGGGCGATTGAGCGCGCGCAGCGGGGCCAGCAAGTGACCCACGAAATTTGGTAGTGCGATTACAGGAATCGCGAACGCCAGCCCGGCGGCCGAAGCCATCCACAACCAGCGCGCGCCTGGTACTGTGATGCCGCCGAGCGACGCGAGTAACGTGCCGAGCGCAGCCACCAGGACCAGAGCAATCAACCCCAGGCACCGATCGACGAGCACTACGGTTGTGGCTAGCGTTTTCGATCCGGCCGCCACTGCCGTATCGGCGATCCGGACGACGTCTCCGCCGATGTTGCTCGGCAGGAAGTTATTGAAGAACAAGCTGACCCACATCGATTCGGTCAGCCGCTTTCGTTCAACGCCGATGTGCTGCGCGTCGAGCAGCCGCCCCCACCGCCACACCGCGACGTACTGCGTCGAGGCGTAGGCGGCGAGCGCCAGCGCCAGCCACGCCAGGTTCATCGATCGAACCCGCTCCCAAAGTTGCGTTAGGTCAACCGATCGCAGGACGAAATAAAGCAGTCCTCCGCTGACGAGCACACGTCCGAGAACTTTGGGCAAACGTACAGTCTCCGGTCACTTCAAAACTGTAACTTTGAACTGAAATTTGAAACTTAAAACTGTAAACTTTGAACTGTCATTCTACCATAACTGTATAAGGCTCAGTTAGATATAATGACCCGTGCGCATCCTGATGCTCGCGCCGGAGCCGTTCTTCGAGCCGCGCGGCACCCCCTTCAGCGAGTACCACCGCATCAAGGCGCTCGTCGAGTTAGGGCACCAGATCGACCTCGTCACGTATCCGTTCGGCCGGGATGTCGCCCTCCCGAACCTCAGGATTTTCCGATCACTGCGGCCGCCCTTCATCCACAAGGTCGGCATCGGACCGTCGTTCACGAAGCTGGCGCTCGACGGCTTGATGCTCCTGACCGTCACGCGGCGCGCGATGGCCGAGCCTTACGATGCCATCCACTCGCACGAGGAGATGGGCCTGGTGGGGGTGTGGCTGGCGCGGTGGTTGCGCATTCCGCATCTCTACGACATGCACTCGAGCCTCCCGCAGCAGCTGAGCAATTTCAAGTACAGCAAGTCCGCCCTGCTGAGGAAGATCTTCGTGTGGGCCGAAGGCCAGATGGTGCGCAAGTCGCAAGTGGTGATCACGATCTGCCAGGAGTTGCAGCACACCGTCACCGATATGGGCGTGGGCGACCGGTCGCTGCTCATCGAGAACGTCATGGGCGGCGATGTGGATGACCCGCCGACGCGCTCGCCGCAGGAATTGCGCGCCGCGTGGGGTGTCGCGCCCGATGCGCCGCTCGCGCTCTACACCGGGACGTTCGAGGCCTACCAGGGCGTCGACATGCTGATCGACGCCGTGGCCATCGTCGCGCGCCGCCGGCCGGATGCCCGCGTGCTCGTGGTCGGCGGCGAGCCGGCGCAGGTCGAGGCGGCAAAGTCGAAGGCGCACGCCGCTGGTTTATTCGAGGCGATGATTTTCACCGGCCAGCAACCCGCGCGAGAAATTCCCGCGTTCGTGCAAGCGGCGGACCTGCTGGTCTCGCCCCGCATTCGCGGTACGAATACACCGCTCAAGATCTATTCGTATTTGCGATCGGGCAAACCGATCGTGGCCACCGATCTGCTGACGCATACGCAGGTGCTGACGCCTGCGATTGCCAGGCTCGTCTCGCCGCAGCCGGAGCCGTTTGCGGAAGCGATGCTCGATCTGATCGAGCATTCAGACGAGCGCGCGCGGCTGGCGGCTGCCGCCCGTGCGGTTGCCGACGACAAGTACACTCGCGAGTCGTACGTGCGCCGCACCGCCGAGGCCTACGCGCGCCTGGCCAGTCCCGGCGCCCTGCTTGCCCTGAGCGAGCGTGACTCCGGCGAAGCCGGAGGCATGCGAGTCGAAGGGAGCGAGCGAGCGTCCCGCGAAGCGGGAGGCACGCGAGTCGAAGGATGAGGGTGCTCGTCACCGGCGCAACCGGTTTTACCGGAGGCCACCTTGCTGCCACTCTTCAGGCGCGCGGCGATGAGGTCCGCGCACTGGTGAGGCCGAAAAGCCGCGCCCGCTTCGATCGATCGCCGCTGGCCGCCGCCGGCGTCACCGCGGTTGAAGGCGATCTCACCAATCCGGCCTCGATGCGGCGCGCTATGCCCGGCGTCGAGGTCGTGTACCACATTGCCGCCACCTACCGCGAAGCCGGGCAGCCCAATGCGGCGTACCGCGCCATCAATGTGCAGGGCACGCGCCATGTGCTCGAGGCGGCGCGCGAGGCTGGCGTCCGGCGGGTCGTGCATTGCAGCACCGGCGGCGTGCACGGACACATCGCCAACCCGCCCGCCAATGAAGAGGCGCCGTTCAACCCGGGCGATGTCTACCAGCAAACCAAGCTCGAGGCCGAACAACTCGCCCGCGAGTTTGGGGAATCGTCGGGCCTGGACGTGGTGGTGGCGAGGCCGATCGGAATCTACGGTCCGGGCGACACGCGTTTTCTACGAATGTTTCGCGGCCTGGCGCGCGGCCGCTTTCCGCTGATCGGCTCCGGCCAGGTCTACTACCACCTGACCTTCATCGCCGATCTGGTTGAAGGCTTCCGGCTGTGCGGCACCGTACCGGCCGCGGCCGGCAGAACCTACCTGCTCGCCGGTCCACGCTACACCACGCTCGAAGCGCTGCTGGCGCTCGTCGCCCGCGAGTTGCACGTCGAGCCGCCCAGGACGCATCTGCCGGTGTGGCCGTTCTGGACGGCGGGCTTGCTGTGCGAGCTGGCCTGCGTGCCGCTCAGGATCGAGCCGCCGATCTATCGCCGCACGGGGACTTCTACACCAAGAGCCGCGCGTTCGACACCACGCGCGCGCGCACCGAGCTGGGCTTCGCGCCGAACGTCGATCTCGAAGAGGGCATTCGACGAACCGCCGATTGGTATCGCAGCGAGGGCTTGCTGTGACCCTTCGAGA
>JANOZI010000947.1:0-13970 GCA_031429375.1 Acidobacteriota bacterium
GCCGATCGCGACGATGTTGTGCTTCGTGAGGTAATCGCGGAGCGTGCCTTGGGACCGCCAGTTGCTCGATACCGGCGAGGGATCGCGCATCACGAACCCGGCCACCTGCGGCTTCGCCGACTCGGCGTCATTGCCGGCCACGCCGTAATTACCGATCTGCGGCGCGGTCATGGTCACGATCTGACCCGCATACGACGGATCGGTCAGCACTTCCTGGTAACCCGTCATGCTGGTGTTGAACACCACTTCGCCGCTGGTTTGACCCGCGGCGCCGGCCGAGATGCCCTTGAACCACGTGCCGTCTTCCAATGCCAGAATCGCGTTCATTCCCTCTCCTGTACGCTTAACGACGCGGCGGCGCGCGCGCGCGCGCCCGCGACCACGCGCACGGTGGTGGCAAAAGGCTGATAGCCCGGCAGGGTCAAGGCGACGCGGTATTCGCCTGGTTCGAGCGCGGCGAGATTCAGCGGCGTGGTGCCGGTCGGTTTGCCGTTAAGCATCACCGATGCGCCCGGCGGCCGCGACTCCACCGCGAGCGTGCCGGTCGACGCCGCTCCGCCTTCGCCCGCCCGTGGTCGCGCGAGCTTCGGCGCGATCGCGCCGGAGCGGCCTGCGGCCGCGTAGTCGGACGGCGGCGATTCCGCGACAAGCCGCACCTCGATCGACCGTGACGGCCGCTCGCTGGTGAGCACGACCCGCTGGTCTTCGACGATGTAGCCGCGGCGCGCGACCACGACGTGGCGCGACCCGAGATCGACGTCGCGTAAGGCCAGCGGCGTCACGCCACGCGGGACGCCATCAACACTGACGGTTGCGCCGCTCGGGCTCGAGCGGACCAACAAGCGGCCCCCGCTCGAAGGCCCGCCTTCGCGGCCGGAGGCCGCTCCGGCGCGGTCGCGCCGGAGCTCGCCAGAATCATCGCGAGCGGAGGCGGATGCCGGGGGGGGTGCCACGGGTGCCCGCTGGCCCTGAGCGACGCTCGCTGTCGAGCGAGCGGAGTCGAAGGGTGCCTGCGCGGGCGCGACGGCGGCATCAGTTCCTGCTGCCGAAGCCATTTTTCGAGGCGGCGTTGATTGCAGTGCGCGCGGCGTGGCCATGTAGCCCGCGGCGAAGCCGACGATCAGTCCGACGATGAGCGTGGCCACGAGCACGCCGCCACCGAAGCGCTCCGGGGTTTTTTCAGGCGCGGCCATGCCGGAATTCCACGCCACCGGCTGATCCCGCGGCCGGCGCACGGGCGCAACCGGAACCTCAATTGGGCCCGGGTCGCGCTCGAGCGGCGCCGAGCCCACCGGGTCGATCGCCTCGAACCGCGCCGGCTCGGCAAGGAACGGCCCGACCGGATCATTCCGATCGACGGGCGGCGCAATCAGGGCCGCGTCGACGAGGCTCGCGATTTGATCCATGTCGACCGCGGCGGCAACGGCCTCGGCAAACGCGTGGCAGGAACCGAAGCGCGTCTCGGGATCGGGCGCGAGCGCGATGGTAAATGCATTCGACAGCGCATCTCGATCGACGCCGGGCAAGGTGCGCACTTCGACCAGCCGTTCAGCCGGGCCGCTGATCCGGCGCCCAAACAGCCACTCGAAGGCGATGGCGGCCAGTGAAAACTGATCCGAGGCGGCCGTCGCGCCCGTGCCGGTCGCGACCTCGGGAGCGGAATAGGGACGCCGAAGCGGCAACGCGACGGCGGCCCGGGCGAGAATCGGGGCCACGCCGACACCGGTAATGTGGGTGGTGTCGGGCGAGACCAGGATATCCCTGGGATGAAGCGCGCCGTGCACCAGCCCGCCGGCGTGGACGGCGTCGAGCCCAGCGGCGAGGCTCCGCAACCGCGGCACGAGATCTTCAATCGCGGCCGGGCCAAAATCGCGCAGCGCCGCCTCCAACGAGTCGCCTTCCACGAAGGCCGTAACGAAATAGGCCGTGCTCTCATCTAACCCAGCATCGAGCGGTTCCACCAATGCGCCATGCCGGGGCGTTTCGTTGACCAGGCGGGCGAGCGCCCGCGCGACGCCGTTGGCGTCGTCTGGAGACAAATCGACTTTGAACAGCTTGATTGTGACCGGCGCGGGCGAGGCAGGGTCTTGCGCTTGAAAAACAGGTCCTGTCGTGCCGGTGCCGAGCGGCTGCCGCACGAGATAGCGGCCGATGGCCGCCGGGGGGACGTCGAACAGTGAGCCTTCCTCGTTCACTTAACGACCCACAATGTTACCACGCACGGTTGACAGCTTCAGTGACCGTTTGAGACAGTACGTGGCGGTGCCGCCCGACGTCTCGTCTGCAACCGCATCGTCGCTCGCGGTGGACATTCGCACATTCCCCTGGATTCGGCGTTTGGCGTCGGACTACGCGTTTGCGTACGAACAGGTCGCGCCATTCTTCGCCGGCAACCCGGCGCTGCCGGCCGCCTGGGCGGATACCATCGCCCGATCGCAGTCGTACGCGCGCCAGCCCGCCGAGGTTGCGCGCGTGATCGCCGCGCAACAGGACCGGCGCGGCGCGCCACGTGCGGCGCGCGACGCGGCCGCCACGCTGGCCGACGCCGCCACGCGCGTCGTCATCACCGGGCAACAGGCGGGCGCGTTCGGCGGACCGCTGTTCACGTTGCTGAAGGCGCTGACGGCGATGAAGCTCGCCGCGCAGGTGTCGCGCGATCATCGTGTGGCGGTCGTGCCCGTCTTCTGGATTGATGCGGAAGATCACGACTGGCCCGAGGTGAACGGGTGTACGGTGCTCGACGCCGATCTGGCGCCGAGGACCATCAAGCTGGCCGACCTGCCCGGCGCCGGCCACCTGCCGATCGCGCGGCTGTCGCTCACCGACGACATCTCCGGTTCGCTCGACGCGCTGGCCGCGGTGCTTCCCGAATCCGAGTTCCGAGACGAGATCATGAGCGAGCTGCGCAAGGCCTACCGGCCTGGCGCCGGCATGGCCACGTCGTTTGGCCAATGGATGGAAACCGTGCTCGGCCCGCACGGCCTGGTCGTCTACGACTCGTCGGATCCGGCCGCGAAGCCGCTGGCGCGAGACGCCTTCGTCAAGGAAGTCAGCCAGCCCGGCAACACCGCGCGCATTGCGGCACGCGCCGGCGAAGCGCTGGTGGCCAAGGGCTATCACGCGCAAGCGACGCTGGCCGACGGCACCGTGTCGTTGTTCCACTTGAATGCCGAACGCGCGGCGGTCCGCGTCGACGGCAACCAGGCCTACATCGGCGACCGCGCAGTCAGCCTCCCCGATCTTATCGCCGAGGCCACGTCGCACCCTGAGCACTTCAGCCCCAACGTGCTGTTGCGTCCGCTGGTGCAAGACACGATCTTCCCGACGATTTGTTACGTGGCGGGGCCGAACGAGCTCGCGTATCTCGGCCAGCTCAAGGATGTCTACTCGCACTTCGGCGTGCCGATGCCGCTGATGTATCAGCGTGCCACGGCTACGTTGGTGGATTCGGCGACGCTGCGCTTCCTGACGAAATACGAGCTGCCGCTCACGGCGCTGCGCGCGCAAGACGAAGCGACGTTGAACCACTTGCTGCAAAGCCAGCTGCCACCCACCGTCGAACAGTCGCTCTCGGCGCTGGCTGCGGTGTTGACCGAGCGCATGGCCGACGTCGGCGCGGCGGTGCCGCAGATCGATCCGACGCTGGAAGGCGCGGTCAGCTCCACGCTCGGCAAGCTGCAGCATGAAGTGCAATCGCTGCACAATAAAGTCATTCAGGCGGCGAAACGGCGTGACGACACGCTGCGGCGCCAGTTCCAGCGCGCGCAGGCCTTGACCTTCCCCCAGGGCCACCCGCAGGAACGCGAAGTCGGCTTCGTGTGGTTCCTCAACCGCTACGGACCGGCCCTGGTGGATCGGCTGCTCGAGGAGCTCCCGCTCGAGATGGGCCACCACTGGGTCCTGACGATTTGAAGAAGAAGCGCAAGAGCGGTTTTCGCGTCCGGCTGGCACGGCTGTCGTGGCCGTCCTGGCTGGCGCCATTCCGCCGGGCGATCCTGATCGGCCTCGGCGTGATGGCGATCGCCCTGGTCGGCACGGCCGCGTATCTATACGTGTCGTACGGGCGCATCATCGACGCCCGCCTGCACGGCGAGCGCGATCGCACCGTGCCGCGGGTATTCGGGCGGCCCCTCGCCTTGCAAACACGCCAGAGCATCAACCAGGCGGAGCTGGTGGCCCGGCTGAATGACGTCGGCTATGCGCAGCGCGCGCGCGTTGAACGGCCCGGTGAGTTTGCGATCGATCGCAACACCGTCGTGCTGATCTCGCGCAGCGGCGATCAGGCCGGCAAGCCGGTGACGGTGCTGTTCCCGGAGCCCGTTGTGCCACGCAAGCGCGCCGCGAAGCCGCCGCCGCCGGTGCCGCAGCGCATCACGAAACTGCTGGCCGGGGAAACACCGGTCAACAGGGTCACGCTCGACGCGCCGCTGATCACGGCGTTCATGACCGGCACGCGCGAGAAGCGCCGCCGGGTCGCGCTCGACTCCATTCCGCCGCGCATGCAGGAAGCGGTGCTCGCCATCGAGGATCGCCGGTTCTATTACCATCCCGGCATCGATCCAATCCGCATCGTCGGCGCGCTGCTGGATAACGTCTTCGGCAATCGAGGCTACTTGTCTGGCGCCAGCACCATCACGCAGCAGCTCGCGCGCAACTTCTTCCTCACGGAAGAAATGGCCGTCGAGCAACAGACCCGCCAGCGCTCGACGCTGCGGAAGATCCGCGAGCAGATCATGGCCGTGATCCTCGAGACCAAGGCGACGAAGGACGAGATCCTGGAGCTGTACCTCAACGACGTGTATCTCGGCCACCGCGGATCGTTCGCGCTGCACGGCGTGCCCGAGGCCGCAAAGATGTTCTTCAGCAAGGACGTCCGCAACCTCACGCTCAGCGAAGCGGCGATGATCGCCGGCATCATCCAGTCGCCGTTCAATCACTCGCCGTTCAACAACCCCGGGCGCGCCAGGGAGCGGCGCAACGTCGTGCTGCGGGCGATGGCCGACGCGGAATACATCACCGCCGACGCGGCGGAGCGCGCGTCGATGGAGCCGGTGGCGGTGGCGCCGCGGGCCGTCGAGAACGAGGCGCCGTACTTCGTCGACTACCTGGCCGGGGTGCTCGACGCCGATTACCCCGGCGTCGCGACCAAGGCCGGCGTGCTGGACATTTACACCACGCTCGATCTGAACCTGCAGCGCTACGCGCACGATGCGCTGATCGCCGGGCTGAGCCGCGTCGATGCGGCGCTGGCGCGGCGCAAACGCGCGCCGCCGCGAGTCGCGCAGGCGGCGCTGGTGGCGATCGATCCGCGCACCGGCGCAGTTCTGGCGATGATCGGCGGGCGGTCGTACAACCAGTCGCAGTTCAATCGCGCCGTGTCGGCGCGCCGGCAGACCGGCTCCACGTTCAAGCCATTCGTCTACCTCGCCGCGTTCGAGAAGGCCGCGGATGAGGGCATCGACCTCACGCCGGCGTCGATCGTGTTCGACGAGCCGACGACGTGGAACTTCGACAACCAGGAGTGGACGCCGGGCAACTACGACAACGAGTATGAAGGTGGCATCACGCTGCGCCGCGCGCTCGCGATGTCGCGCAACATCGCGACCATCAAGGTCGCCGAACAGACCGGCTACGACCGGGTCGTCGCGCTCTGGAAGAAAACCAAAGTCGGGCAACAGGACGTGCGGGCCTACCCGTCGGTGGCGCTCGGCATCGTGGAAGCGACGCCGCTCGAGCTTGCCGAGGCGTACACGGTATTCCCGGGGCGCGGCACCACTCGCAAGCTGCGGACCATTACCAGCATCGTCAGCGGTGAAGACGCCGCCACACCCAAGGTCGTGCCCGGCGCCGACGTCGCCAGGCCCACCACCGCCTATCTCGTGACGCACATGATGCGAAGCGTGTTGAACGAGGGCACCGCGGCGGGCGCGCGGGGGGCCGGCTTCACGATGGACGCGGCCGGCAAGACCGGCACGACCAACGACCTGCGCGTCGCCTGGTTCGTGGGCTTCACTCCGGACTTGCTCACGGTGGTCTGGGTCGGGCTCGACAACAACCAGCCGCTCGGGTTGAGCGGCGCGCAAGCGGCGCTGCCGATCTGGACGACGTTCATGATGAAGGCGCTGGCCGGGCGCCCCAACGCCGGCTTCGAAGCACCGGCGGGCATCAGCTTTGTGGAGGTCGATCGCGATACCGGCCAGCTCGCCACCCCGAGCTGCCCCCGCGTGACCGTCGAGGTCTTCCTTTCGGGCACCGAGCCCAACAGCGCCTGCGAACTTCATCGAGAACAGAACTGAAGTGCAGAGTTAAGAGTGCAGAGTGAAGAAGTTCCGCTCTTAACTCTTAACTCTGAACTCTGAACTCTAGGTAGAATCACCATATGAACCATGAAGTCTTCGCCGCGCTCGGAGAGGCGCTCTCGCGCGGCGAAGAGGCGGCACTGGTGACGATCGTCTCGTCGAACGGCTCCACGCCACAACGGGTGGGCGCGAAGATGCTCGTGTTCGGCGACGGCCGCATCGTGGGGACAGTCGGCGGCGGCTGTTACGAGCACGACGCGATTGGCGTGGCGAAGCAGGTGCTGGCGAGCCGCAAGGCGCGCACGGTCAAGTACGACCTCAACGACGATTTCGCCGAAGAGACGGGGCTGGTGTGCGGCGGGCAGATGGAAGTCTTCATCGAGCCGATCGAGGCGTCGCCCTCGGTCTACATCTTCGGCGCCGGTCATGTCGGCTATTACCTCGGCCGGGTGATCCACGAAGCCGGGTTCGGCGTTCACGTGATCGACGATCGCGCCGCGTTCGCCAACGCCGAGCGCTTTCCGCAAGCCGCGTCGATCGTCGTGGACGACATCCCGCAGTGGCTGGCGCGCACCGCCATTCCTGCCACGGCCTACGCCGTGATCGTGACGCGTGGCCACCGTAACGATCTCGACGTGCTGCGTGAGATCGCGCCGCGGGAGCTGCGCTACATCGGCTTGATCGGCAGCCGCGCCAAGGTCGCGCGACTCTACGACGCGGTGGTGGCTGAGGGCCGCATCGCGCCGGAACAGCTCGAGCGCATCCATGCGCCGATCGGCCTGGACCTCGGCGCCGTGACGCCGCAGGAAATCGCGGTCAGCATCGCCGCCGAGCTGATCGCGGTGCGGCGCGGCAAGGCCGAAGCCCTCAAGGCCGCGTCGCTGCAATGGATGCCCAACCTCAAGGCCCTTCGCTAGCCGGGCCCCACGCGCGGCAGCCGCGCGCGGGTGGGCTTATCGTCCGCGGCGCGACCATCCTGACCATGAACGACGCCCTCGACATTGTCGAAGGCGATCTGCTGGTCCGGGACGGGCGGATCGCCGCCGTCGGCCGCGTCGATCCCGGCGAGCGTGTCGACCGCACCATCGACGCCCATGGCGCGTACTTGCTGCCGGGGTTCATCCAGACACACCTGCATTTGTGCCAGACGATCTTCCGCGGCTATGCGGACGACCTCGCGCTGCTGGAGTGGCTCAAGACACGGATCTGGCCGATGGAGGCCGCGCACACCGCGGCGTCGCTCGCGGCGTCGGCCCGCTACGCCGCATCGGAGCTGCTCCACAGCGGCACCACCACCATCCTGTCGATGGAAACCGTGCACGACACCGATGCCGTGTTCGAAGCGCTCGCGCCCACCGGGCTTCGCGCCGTCGTCGGCAAGTGCATGATGGACTCGGACTCGGCGGTGCCCGCGCGGCTGCTCGAGCAGACCGCACGGTCGATCGACGAGAGCGTTGCCCTCGCCAAACGGTGGCACGGCCGCGCCAATGGCCGGCTGCGTGCCGCCTTCGCGCCACGATTCGCCATTTCGTGCTCGCGAGAGCTGCTGGAGGCGGTCGCGCACCTGTCGCGCGAGCACGGCCTGGTCATCCACACGCACGCGTCCGAGAACCGCGACGAGGTGGCGTTGATCAAGGCACGCACCGGCCTGTCGAACATCCACTACCTCGCCGACACCGGGCTCGCTTCGCCACGCCTGTGCCTGGCCCATTGCGTCTGGGTCGACGACTCCGAGCAGGCGGTGATCGCCGATCACGATGTCAAGGTGCTGCACTGTCCCGGATCGAACTTGAAACTCGGCTCCGGCCTGGCGCCGGTCGTCGAGATGCGCGCCAAAGGGATCTCGGTGTCGCTCGGCGCCGACGGCGCGGCTTGCAACAACCACCTCGACATGTTCGAAGAAATGCGGCTGGCCGCGGTGCTGCAGTCGGTGCGTCACATGCCCGGCGCGCTGACGGCGCGCGACGCGGTGTGGATGGCGACGCGCGAAGGCGCGCGCGCCCTTGGCCTGGAGGCGGAGATCGGTTGCATTGCGGCCGGCCGGCGCGCCGACTTCATTCTCGTGGATCGCACCCGGCCCCACCTCGCGCTTGGGATCGATCCGTACTCGACGCTGGTTTATGCCGCCCGTGGCACTGACGTCCGCACGACCGTGGTCGATGGCGAAGTGCTGGTCGACGACTTCACGGCGACACGCTGGCTCCCATCGGAAGTCGCGCGCACGGCCCGGGTCGAAGCCGAGGCGCTCGCCGCCCGCGCCGGGTTTTAACAGGTCGCGGAACTGAAGTTCCGCGCTACGAGTCTCTCAGTCGTTCAGTCCGTTGTAGCGCGGAACTTTAGTTCCGCGTCGGTTGTCGCGCGGAATTTGAGTGCCGCGATCTCAAGGTAAGATCATCGGTCATGACGACGTGTCCTAAATGCGGAGCCAAGTTCACCGCCAACGAACGCCTCTGCCCCCATGACGGGACCGTGCTCGAGCCCGATCAGCCGTCCGAGCTCAAGCACATTGGCAAGGTGCTCGACAGCAAGTATCGCCTCGACTCGTACTTGAGCCGCGGCGGCATGGGCGCGGTGTATCGTGCCACCCACGTCATGCTCGGCCGGGCGGTGGCCGTTAAGCTGATTAATCCCGACCTGGTCACGTCCCCCGACATCGTGCGCCGATTCCAGCGCGAAGCCCGCGCGGTCACGCACCTCAATCACCCGAACATCGTCGAGGTCTACGACCTCGGGCAAACCGCGGACGGCACGCTGTACATCGCGATGGAGCTGGTGGCCGGCGACAGCCTGAGCGCCGTGATCAAGTCGAGCGGCCAGATGCCGCCGTCGCGCATCGTGAGCATCCTGAGCCAGGTGGTCAGCGCGCTGGCGCTCGCCCATCGCAAAGAGATCGTGCACCGCGACCTCAAGCCGCACAACATCATGATCACCCTGGGCGACGATGGCGTTGAAGTCGCGAAGCTGCTGGATTTCGGGATCGCCAAGACGTTCGAGTTCGACGCGAACACGCAACTCACCGCGACCGGATCGACCATCGGCACGCCGCAGTACATGTCGCCGGAACAGGCGACGGGCCGCGACGTCGATGCCCGCAGCGACTTGTACTCGCTCGGCATCATCCTGTACGAAATGCTCGTCGGCCAGGTCCCGTTCAGCGACCCGTCGACGCCGGCGGTGCTGGTCAAGCATATGAACGAGTTGCCGGTGCCGCCCTCGAGGCGACGGCCGGACCTGCAGATCTCGCCCGCGCTCGAGGCCATCGCGCTGCGCTGCCTCGAGAAAGATCCGGCGAACCGTTTTCAGACGGCGGGCGAGCTCGGCACTGAACTGCAACGTGTTCCGATTGAAGAGGTCGTCGATTTTGATCCCACGCTGCCGATCAAGGTGCCCGTCGTTGGCCAAACGCTGAAGGCGACGGTGCCGATCGCCGGGACGACGCGGATCGCGCCCGCCGCGCAGGCTACCACGAGGCAGCCCGCGGCCTCAGTGCCGGCGTTCAACCCGCCGCCCCCTCCCCTGCCGGAGTCACCCGGCCCGGGTACTCGGCCCACAGCCGCCGTTGCTGTGCCGCCCCCAGCGCTGCCCGTGGTGGGACCAGTTCAAGCTCGCAGCCGCTCGGTGTTCGTTCCGATCGCAGCGATGGTGATCGTGCTCGCTCTAATCGGCGGCGGGTATTGGGCGATGAGCCGTACTAACGAAGTCGCACCAATTAGCGTGACCGCGTCGCCCGCACCGGCTGCGACGCCGGCCGGAGCCGACTCCAAGCCGGAGCCGGCGGCCACCGCTGCCGCCGAGACGCCGCCGGCGACACCACGCGTGGATCCAGCGCGGCCAACACGCGAACCAACGGCCACCGCCCCCGCGCGCGAGGCAACGGCGTCGCTGTCATCCACCCCACCGGCCGGTGCTACTGCCGAAGGCGCGCGCCCATCGGCGCCTCCCGCCACACGATCCGATCCCGCAACCGCGGCGAAGGTTCCACCGCCCACGCCCGCCGCGCCGGCGTCTGCGGCCACGCCAGCGCCGGCACCGCCGCAGGCGACTCCGATTCCGGCCACGCCCTCGATCGCCTTCGAATGCACCGGCCCGAATGAAGTGTGCAGCCCGTTGCGCCAGGCGATCCAGGAGATTGCGGAGCGCGAAGGGCTCGTGATGACGCGCTCGTCAAACAAGACGGTGGAGATCGTGCTGACCGCCGAAGCGGCGATCGCTGACGAGCGTCAACAACGCTCATTCGGGACAAATTTTTCGGTGAGAACCTACTCGATCGATATTTCGGCCGAGTCGACGCGATTCAATCAGGACGTCCCGATGCCGGCGTCAAAGACGTTCACCGCTGATGCCGGCGTGGGCCGCGAACGGATTGCGGAAAACGCCCGGGTCGTCGCCGCCGACGCAATCGAGCGCGTGCAGCAGTTCTGGAAAAAACGCGCGCCGTAACTCCCAACCCGGGCCGAGAGCTGCGTCAACAGCTCTTGCAGCGCGACCACCGAGATGCCCCAGTTGATCTTGGTGCTTTCCGCCTTGCCGTCCGGGCCGGCAACGAACTTGCCTCCGGCGACCAGGCCCACGACGACGCCGTCGGATCGAAAGATCGGGCTGCCGCTGGTGCCTGGCGCGATCTCGAGGCCGACCGCGAGGTAGCGCTGGTCGCGAATGTCGCCGAGCACATCAACCGTCAGCCTGCCGCGCGGCCGCGTCGCATCCACGTCGTCGGCGGGAAAACCGACCGACGCCAGCTGAGTGCCACGCGCCAGCGCCGCCACCGCCGCCGCGTCTCCCAGGCGCAAGGGCATCAGCGGGTTGGCGCCGTCGACACGGAGCAGCGCGACGTCGTCTGCAATCGACCCCACGTGCCAGCGTGGATTCAGTTGGACCTGCAACACCTCGCGCACTTCGTCAGAATCGCTGCGAATGACGATGGCGCGGCCGCGCCCCAGCGAATCGGCGCGCCGCTGGCGCAGCACATCGGCGACGTGCGCGTTGGTGGCGAGCAACCCGTCGGCGCGAACGGCGAACGCGGTGCCGAGTGGCCGCCGGCCGGACGGATCCTCGAAGGCGACGAGATAGACGGATCGCGCCACGACCGCGGCCGACTTCTCGAGGTCCGTCGCGGATTGGGCCAGCCGAAGGTATGAGACAACCAGGGCCGCCGCGACGACGACGGCTGCCGCGAGGGCCGGGATGAGGATCGAACGGCCCGCCTCAACGGTGAAATGATCCTCGCCGAACGCGACCGAATCGCCGGCGCGAAGCCGGGTGCGGGTAACGCGTGTGCCGTTGACGAAGGTGCCGTTGGTCGAGTCGAGGTCGGTGAGCCACCAGCCGCCCGCGGTGACCGCCGCCTCGGCATGGTGACCGCTCGACTGCGGCGCGCCCTCGTCTGAGAGCACCAGGTCGTTGTCGCGGCTGCGGCCGACCCTGACGCGCGGCCCGCTGAAGACCGCCTGCTGTCCGCGGCGCGGACCCGTCAGGAATCGGAGTCGAAGCTTCGACAACGGCCGGCTACTGTTGCTTGCGAGCCGTGTCTTTGACCCTCGCCGCTCCGGTGAAGGTCATGATCGCGAAGCGTTCTTGCACTTCGGTGACCTGGCCCGTGGCGGTCTGCTTCTCCGAAGACCCGAGCGCCTGGCCGGTGTCGGGGTCGATGATCGACTCGCCGACATTGAAGATCACGAACTTGTCGCCGACTTTCACACCGGCCGCCGAGCCGATGTTCAAGTACGCGGTGGTGCCGTCGACCTTTGCGATCCTGGCTTCGAGGCCGCTGCCGACGCCGGTGCCGGGCCCGATCTTCGCGAGATAGCCGCCCGCCACGAGCTTCGTGACGATCGACGCCGAGGCCTTCTGCAAGGCTTCCTGGGCGATGCCGAATTCATTTTCCTGGCTGAGTCCCGTGCCCTTCACGAAACCACCGCCCTTCTTCACTTCACCGTCGCCCGAGAGCGACACGACGCGCTCGGCAGTTGTCGTATCGACGAAGCGCATGTTGATCGTGGTCTTGGCGGTAACCACGTTCCCGCCCACGCCGAACGCGCCGATCGACGCGCCGGTGCGGTTGAGGGAAAAGCTGTCGACGCCGCCGGTGAGGATGTACTTCACGCCCAGGAGCCGGCCGATCTTGGCTGCCGACTGCGGATCCAGCGCGCCGGCGCTCGACAGTCCCTGCTCCTTCATGATTAGCTCGAGCTTTTCGCGCTCGATCACGCTGAATTTCTCGGACAGGGCCTTGTTTTCCGAGATCGCGGTGTCGATCTGGTTGCGCGCCGCCTTGCCCAGGTCGGGCGAAAACCAGTAACTCCCCGTGGAGTTGTTCTCGAAGTCCCAGATCGCGATGCGAATCTTCGCTTGCGCGGCAGCCGGCAGGGGCGCGCACAAGACCGCCACCACCAACGCCAGAATCACTCTGCCAATTGCTTTCTGCACCGCTTGCCTCCGTTACCGAAACCCGGGGGGTCAGCGAATTATGACCGACCGCCAAGAACTGTCCAAGCGCGATCCGCTGCCCTTTCTGCCCCTGACGCCCGCGGCCTTCCACGTGCGGCTGACTCCGGCCGACGGGCCCAAGCACGGGTATTGGATCGTCAAAGAAGTCGACGAACGGACCAACGGAGAAGTTCGGTTATCACGGGCACGCGACCCCCGTGAGGACCCCCGTGATACACTATTAGCAGTCGAGTTAACCGACTGCTAATGACTGGTCCGGCCCTTTCCGACCGCACCCGACGCATCCTCGCGACCCTCGTACGCTCGTACATCGAGTCGGGTGAACCGGTGGCGTCGGCGACCCTCGCGCATCGCGCGGGTCTCAACCTGTCTTCGGCGACCGTCCGCAACGTGCTGGCGCAGCTCGAGGAGATGGGCTACGTGTGGCAACCGCACACCTCGGCGGGCCGCGTGCCGACCGACGCCGGCTATCGCTTTTACGTCGACATGCTGCTCGAAGGCCGGCGCCCCACCAAGGACGTCTCGGCCGTCGAAGCCCGGTTGCGCCAGGAAGCCGGCGACGCGCCGCTGATGGACGACCTGCTGTCGTCGACCTCGCACGTGCTGTCGGAGGCCTCGCGCAGCATCGGCTTCGCCATTGCGCCACCGAACGCGGAGGCGCTGTTTCAACGCATCGAGTTCGTGCCGCTCAGCGGCAACCGCATTCTCGTCGTGGTCGTGGCCAGCGGCAACCAGGTGTCGCAGAAGACCGTGGACATCGGCGAAGCGGTGAACGGCTCGGAGCTCGTACAGGCGGCCAACTTCCTCAACTCCGAATTTTCCGGCCGCACGCTCGAAGAGGTGCGCAACGGCGTGCTCGATCGGCTCAAGGAAGAGCGGTCGTTGTACGATCAGCTGCTTGGCCTCGCCCTGCGGCTGGCCAGCAGCTCGTTCGAAAATCTCGAGAACCCGACCGCGGTCTACATCGATGGCGCCTCGACGCTGCTCGACGAAGTCGTCGAGGCCAGCGGCATTTCCGCGGCGACGCTGCGCGGCTTGTTGCGGATGGTCGAAGAGAAGCAGCGGCTCGCCCGGATGCTCACCGAATACATCGACGGTCCCGGCCTCACGGTCGTGATCGGCGGCGAACACAACGATCCTGAGCTCAGGCCGTTCAGCCTGATTGCCTCAACGTACTTCGACGGCCGCAGCACCGGCACAGTCGGCGTGATCGGCCCCACGCGC
>JANOZI010000948.1:0-1814 GCA_031429375.1 Acidobacteriota bacterium
GTCCCGCAGGACCGAGCCGAACAGGGCCAGCCGCGTGATGTGGTGCCGGCGGCAGAACGCGGACACCGCGTCCCGATCGATTGAGACGTGTGGGTTCATGGGCTACATGATACCGCGCGACCGGGCCGTCGCCCGATCGGCGTTGTCAGTCGAACCAGCGATGCTCGGCCTTCGCAGCACGAACGGAAGTTGACTGACAAACGGCAGACAATCGGTGGAAGTTCGAGGCGTTCTCGGGTTGCCTCGGGTGATCGAAAGAGCCCGCAAACATTGGGGCAGCGGCCTCCCGCTGCCCCACGTTGTCTCCTTCCTGCGAGCTTCTAAGCCGGGGGTCGCAGGTTCGATCCCTGCCGGGCGCGCCTACCCCGTCACGTGGCGCGCGATTCGTCCATTCACGCCGTGGAGGTGCCCCTCATGCATCTCAGACCGTTACACGACCGCATCGCGGTCCACCGCCTTGAGGAAGGCGAACAGCACATCGGCGGAGTCATCATCCCGGACACCGCCAAAGAGAAGCCGCAGCAGGGCACCGTCATCGCCGCCGGCAACGGGAAGCTGAACGACGACGGCAAGCGGGTCCCCCTCGACGTGACAGCGGGCGACCGGATCTTATTCGGCAGATATGCCGGCCAGGAGATCAAGCTCGACGGCAAGGAGTACCTCATCATGAAAGAGGATGACGTGCTGGCCGTCCTCGAAGACAAGACCACAAAGAAGCCGGCCGTCATCAAAGGCCAGACCAAAAAAAAGACGACGAAGAAGACGACTAGAAGACGAAGAAGGTGACGAAGAAGTCGAAGAAGCAACTGCGTCGGTGACAAATGCCTAGAGCACCCGCAAGAACGCGATCAAGTCGCGCTTCTCGTCGATGGTGAGCCTGGTTCCGAGCACAAGATTGAAGAACTCCACCGCATCGTCGAGCGTCAGCAGACGGTCGTCGTGTAAATACGGCGGAGAGTCCTTGATGCCACGCAGCGGGAACGTCTTGATCGGTCCGTCTGCGCTCGCATACCGGCCGTTGATCATCTGCGGCGCGAAGAAGCGCTCGACGCGCAGGTTGTGCATCAGGTTGTCGGTGTAGTACGGGGCCGTATGGCACACGTTGCACATCCCCTTGCCGAAGAAGACCGTCTGGCCGCGGATTTCCTGCGGCGTGGCGAGCGCCGGGTCGAGCTTGCCGTCCCATCCGAGTTTAGGAGCCGGGGGGAAATCGAGAATGGCCTGGAACTCACCCATGGCATGCACCTGATGGCCGCGATCAAGGATGTTCAGCCCCTTCTTGGTGGCTGTAACGGGGTCGCCGTCGAAGTAGGCCGCCCGCTGCTCGAACTCCGTGAAGTCCTCGACCGACTTCAACGCGCGCTGTGACCCGAAGAGCCGTTGAATATTCACCCCGCGCAAGGTCGGCGTGTCGATCCGATGACGGAACTCTTGTGGACGGATGTCGCCCACCAAGTGCGTCGCCGCCGTGGTGTGCCCGTTGGAGTGGCAGTCGAGGCACGCCACGCCGCGGCTGGGCTTTTCAGACCGGCGATCATCCGTCTGGTTGAACTGCTGCTGCGCAAACGGAGTCGTGAGCAGACGCAACCCTTCGAGCTGCTTCGGGTTCAAAATGCCGTTGAACAACCGGTAGTAGTTATCGATGGTCACGACCTCGCCCTGCGATACGTCGCCCAGGTCGATCCGCGTCGTGAGGTAGATCGGCGCCGGGAACTCGGGCAGGAAGTGGTCCGGGAGATCGAAGTCAAGATCGAACCGCGTGAGGTCGCGGTTCTCCTGCCGCTGCACTTCCTTGATGAGAAAGGCGGGAAACA
>JANOZI010000949.1:0-1797 GCA_031429375.1 Acidobacteriota bacterium
CTGCAGATGTTTGTCGAGGTGTTCAAGAATCCACCGTGCGCGGATCCGATCTGGTCCCCGATGACCGACGTCGAAGTGATGACGCGCACGCTGGCCGTCATGAGGCGCCATAACGTCATCGGCGTGCTGAGCGGTACCGCGGCGCGCGTCGATGCCTGGATGGTGGCCGACAGCCCCCGCTTCATTCCGGCGCTGAGCCTGAACGCCGGCCAGGCCGGCGCGCCGTCTCCCGACACCGTGCGCGAGCGGCACGCACAGAAACGCCTCTCGGTTCTCGGCGAGGTCTCAAATCAGTACGCCGGCCTGTCCCCGGACGATTTCCGGATGGAACCGTACTGGTCGTTGGCTGAGGAGCTCGATATTCCGGTGGCGTATCACGTCGGCCCCGGTCCGCCCGGTGCGGTGCACCTCGGCTCGCCGAATTATCGCGCGCGGCTGCACAGCGCGCTGACGATGGAAGAGGTGCTGGTCAAGCACCCGAAGCTCCGCCTCTCGGTGATGCACGCGGGTTACCCCATGCTGGATGACATGCTGGCGGTGCTCTATACGCATCCGCAGGTCTATGTGGACGTGGGCGTGATCGTCTACACGCAGCCGCGGCCGGCGTTCTACCGCTACCTGCAGGCGCTGGTCGACGCCGGCTTCGGGAAGCGGGTGATGTTCGGCTCGGATCAGATGGTGTGGCCGGAGGCACTCGAGCGGGCGATCGCGGTAATCAACGAGGCGCCATTCCTGTCGGCGGCGCAGAAGCGCGACATCCTGTACAACAATGCCGCGCGCTTCCTCCGCCTCAGTCAGGAAGAGATGGCGCGTCACCGGGGAATGTAAACGCTACGTGACGGGCGCGCTCGAGAGGGCGGCTCGGTGGGCGTCGTGACGCGCCTTCGCACTCAGCATCGCCGCGCGAACCGCTTCGCGATCGATCGCGTCGCCGATCTCGATCACCTGGTCGCGACCGGTGATGGGAATGACCCGCGCCCTGTCCGGGCCGATCGCAATCTCGGCGATGTCGTCCCAGCGCAGGGTGGCGCGCGAGAAGAATGGTCCCGGCACGCTGATGCCCTCGCCGGTGACGCGCAGCTCCCGCCTTCGGCTGCCCCATGCGGCGATGCGGCCGTGACTCAACCCGATCACGAACATCGCGAAGGCGAGGAGGAGGGTAGGGCGCGCGATGTGCCCGTTGGCGTGGTACTTCGCATACGCCTCTACGAGGAGCAGGGCGCCGAGGCTGATGTCGATCCAGTCGACGCCGTGGGTGGTATGCGGCGCGTGTATCGCCGCGGCCCGCTGAGCCCGCAGTTGTCGAAACCCGCGAATCACTGTTCCGATCACCAGCACGCTGACGCCGACTTCGGCGACCCCGAGCGCCAGGTCGAGCCCGCGCGGATCGTGCTGCAAATGGCTGACGCCGTCTCCGAGGACGACGACCGACGGCACCGCATGCTGAAGCTTCTGGAGAAACTGCCCGCGCTGGACGCGCTTGGTGTGAAGCGGTATGGCGATCAATTGTGTGTGCTTAGCGAGACATAGGTTACACCGTATTCCGGAGACATAGGTGACACTCGCCCCTTCATGAGGAGGGGGCAATGCCGTGGAAGGAGTGTCACGTCATGGATGAACGTCTTCGATTTGTCGCCCGCCTTCTCGATGGCGAGTAGATGGCGGCGGTCTGTGCCGACTTCGGCATCTCGCGCAAGACCGGCTACAAGATTTACGACCGCTACAAAGATGCCGGTGTGCACGGGCTGACCGACCGCACCCGACGGCCGCACCGCCACGCGAATCAGCTGCCGATGG
>JANOZI010000950.1:0-2197 GCA_031429375.1 Acidobacteriota bacterium
GCTCTCGACGGCGCAGATCGTCGCGGACATGACGAGACCCATCGTGCCGTAACCCGCGAAGGGATTGGGCCGGGCACTTTCGGGTGCCCGGCCCGCACTCCCTTGCGCAACGCGGCGCACCACAGGCCGGCCCGGAGGCCGCGCCTCTCAGTGCAATTCTCCAGCCTCGGAGAACAGGAGCGCCGTGCACCCCGGAATGGCTGTCGGACCCTACCAGATCATCCGCCAGCTTGGTGCGGGCGGCATGGGTAGTGTCTGGCTGGCCGACGATCCGAGGCTCCGCCGCAAAGTCGCGCTCAAGACAGTCAAGGCAGCCGACGCCGACACCGCCGAGGGGCGCCTGCTCGGCGAGGCGCGCGCCGCCGCCGCCCTCAATCACCCCCACATCGCCGCCGTCCATGACGTGCTCGACATCGACGGTCAGGTGATCGTCGTCTTTGAGTACGTGGAAGGCGACACGCTGGCGGCGCGGCTGCAGCGCGGTCCGCTGCCGGTGGCGGTCGCAGTCGAGATCGGCTGGCAACTCGCCGACGCCCTCGCCGCCGCGCATGCGCACGGCGTGATCCACCGCGACTTGAACCCATCCAACGTGATGCTTGACCGGGACGGCCGCGTAAAAGTGCTGGACTTCGGCATCGCGCGCGTGTTGCCGGCGGAGGCCGACGGGCCGGCCAGCGCGGCGGGCACGGCCGGCGGCGGGCTGGTCGGCACGCCGGGCTATGCGGCGCCGGAGCAGCATGTCTCGCGCGACGTCGACCAACGCGCCGACTTGTACGCGCTGGGCGTGATCATCTTCGAGATGATCACGGGCCGCCGGCCTTTCGCCGGCAGCGACGCGGTGCAACTGGCGGCATCGATGTCGCGAAACGACGCGCCGCCGATCTCGGCCTCGAACGTGTGGGTACCGCCGCCACTCGAAGCGCTGGTGGCTCGGCTCCTCGAGCGCGACCCGGCGAGGCGCCCGGCGTCGAGCCACGACGTGCTGATCGCGCTGAGCCTGGCGCGCGACCACGAAACGCCGCCGCTGGCCCGACGCATCTGGCGGCTACGGCGGCACGTCCCGATCGGCGTGCTGGTGGCAGCGGCCGTCGGGCTCGCCCTCGTCGTCGCTGTCATGCTCTGGTTGCAGTAGTAGTCCGGCACTCACGAGCGTCGTTGAGGACGATCACGATGGAAAGACCGGCCGGCGACTGGGGTACAATTCTCAGGCTGGCCCCCGCGGTAACCGGCCAACCCGACTGGAGTACCCGATGCGCTGTCTGTGCCTGACCCTGGTATTCGCCGCGACGGTGATGACGACGGTCCCTGGTGCGAGTCAAGTGCCGTCGAAACCGCCTGGGCCGATCTCCGAGCAGGAGTACGACGGGATCATGAAGAAGGTCGGCACCGCCTTCGCGGCGGTGTCCAAAAACCTGGATGACGGCGAAGTGGATCGCGCCGTGAAAGACGCGCAGCAGCTCACCGAATTATTCGCGGCAGCCGAGAGGTTCTGGGCTCAGCACAAGCGCGACGACGCCGTGAGGTTCGCCCAGGTGGCGCGCAAGCAAGCCGACGAAGTGGTCACCGGCGTCACGGCCGCCCGCGGCTACCTTAAATCGGACTCCAAGGTCCAAAGCGGCGTGCAGATCCGCTTGAGCCGGGCGCGCGCGTCGGTCAGCGCCATGCGCACAACCTGCGAGCGTTGCCACACCGCCTATCGCGAGGGCGACGCCACTGCCGGGTTCCACATCAAGCGAAGCGCCCTCGTCCACTGACGTCGTACCAGCGCTCGATCACGACGCGAGTTTCACTGAAACCGAGACGCCGTCGCCGACCTGGAGAATCGCGGTGTAGAGTCGCGGGTCGGCGGCCAGACGACGGTTGAAGGCGGCGATGGCCACGGTATCGTCCGGATTCTTCTTCGGCGTGGCGACGTAGCCCGGAATCACTTCGCCGTCCCACAACACGTTATCGACGACCAGTAGGCCGCCGGGCCGCAGCAGCTCCACCAGCCGATCGAGCATCGCCTCGTACAGCGTCTTGTCGCTGTCCTGGAAGATCAGATCGAACGGACCCGAGACCTTGTGGAGGAACCTCGCGGCGTCGCCGATCATCACGCTGATCCGATCGCCGTAGCCGGCCGCCGCGAAGTGATCGCGCGCACGCCCGGCGCGAGCCGCGTCGTACTCCATCGTGATCATCATCCCATCGGCCGGCA
>JANOZI010000951.1:0-3024 GCA_031429375.1 Acidobacteriota bacterium
CTACGCGCAGGACCGCTGGTCGATGGGCCGTATTACGCTGAACCTGGGCCTGCGCTTTGACCAGTTCATCGGCGAATCGCGCGAAAGCAGCGTCCTTCCGAGCCGGCTGAGCGGCGGCGCGACGTTCGGCAAGTGTGACGACGGCAAGGTCGATCCGGGTGACCTGTGCGCGGGCACGGTGCAGAACTGGAAGGACATCTCGCCCCGCGTCGGCTTCGCGATGGACGTGTTCGGCAACGGCCGCACGGCCCTGAAGGCGAGCTTCGCGCGCTACGTCGCCGGCCAGCAGATCGCGGTCGCGAACGCGGTCAACCCGATCGGCGCGCTCACCGCGTCAGACACGCGCCCCTGGACCGACCTCGACGGCAACGGCCTGCCGCTCGATGCGGCCGGCAACATCCAGTTCAACGAACTGGCCAATTCGGCGTCGACGACCACGTTCGGCCGACTGACCGTTCCGACGACCCAGTACGATCCCGCGGTCCTGAACGGCTGGGGGGCGCGCGGCTATAACAACGAGTTCACCGTTGCCGCGCAACACCAGCTCGCGGACCGGATCTCGGTGAATGGCGGCTACTATCGCCGGACGTTCGGCAACGCCACCTTTACCGACGACCTGCGCTATGACGAGAACAGCTACGACACGTTCTGCATCACGGCGCCGGTCGATCCCGACCTGCCCGGCGGCGGCGGCTACCAGGTGTGCGGCGTGAAGGACCTCAAGCCTGCGGTCTTCGCGCAGGGCCTGCCGGCCAACGGCAAGATCCGGTTCTCGGACGACTTCGGCGGCGAGACCAATCTCTATCAAGGCTATGACGTCAACCTCGAGGCGCGTTTCCGCAACGGCGCGTTCCTCAAAGGCGGCATCGCGGCCACGGCACGCACCTTCGACAACTGCAACCTGCTCAAGGCCGGTCTTGATGCGGTGGTGGGCGTGGCGGCGCAGGGCACCGAAATCTATGCGGACGGCACCACTGCGTGCCATCGCGAGTACGGGTATCGCCCGGACGCGAAGATGTCGGGTTCCTACAGTCTGCCCTGGGACATCCAGGTGGCGGGCACGTATCAGTTCACCCGTGGCGTGCAGTCGGGCGCCGCCGGTGGGTCCAGCATCGGCGCCAGCTGGGCGGTGACGAGCGCGGTGGCCGCGCCCATGACCGGTCGCGCCGCTTGGACCAGCGTCGGATCACGGACGGTTCAGTTGATCCGTGACGGTCTCGACTACGGCAAGTACAACCTTAACCAGCTCGACCTGCGTGTGGGCAAGCGCTTCGAGGCCGGTAGGGCCAAGCTGCGTATCGACTTCGACCTCTACAACGTGCTCAACAGCAGCTGGCCCTACACCGTCAACGGGGCCTATTCGACGTCGGCGGCGGCGGCCCAGTGGCTGCGTCCGACCAACGTGCTGCAGCACCGGTTCTTCAAGCTCGGCATGCATGTCAGCTTCTAGCAGGGTGCTGAAAAAGTGAGCGTCAGCACGCGGTTTTCTTGTTCGTTGATGGTGATGCGTTCATCGCAATGATCCGAATCCACCGGTTGCCGTCGTCCTCATGCCGACTGCGCCACGAGGTTGCGCCAGCGGACCAGGTTGTACGCCGCGGCGCCGAAGGTAAACATCCACTGGACCCGTCGACAGCCACGGTGACGGAGTTTGCGAAACAAGCCGACGGTTTTCATCCAGCCGAAGACTTGCTCGATCAGCTTCCGTTTGCGTTGACTGACCGCGTACCCCGGATGCCGAGTCGTACGCTCGTCAATGGCGCTGCCGCCTCGCGGACGCACGTACTGCGCGACGTGCGGCGTGATCCCCAGCGCGCGGACGGCGGCGACCCAACCGCGGGTGTCGTACAGCTTGTCCGCGCCGACGGTGCGGCGTCGACTCGTCCGCGGCAGATCGCCAAGCATCCGGATCGTCGCGTCGCGTTCCGCCGTCCCCGTGGCGGGCGTGACGGTCGCGTCGACAATCAAGCCGTGGCGATTCTCCGTGAGCAGATGCCCCAGATACGCCAGCTTTGCTTCATGGCCCGTGGCTTTCTTATAGAGGCGGGCGTCGGGATCGGTCGTCGACCGATGGGTGTCATTGCGTCGGGTCTGCCCGTGAAAATTCACATCGGGATTCTTCGGGTCGTCGGGCGGCGGGGGCGCGCCCTTGGGCTTGAAGCTCTTCTGGCTCGCCCACGCTTCCAGCAGGGTGCCATCGACGGTGAAGTGCTCGTCCGACAGCAGCCCATCCCCCTTGATCGCGGCGAGTACTTCGGCAAAGAACGCCTCGGCGATGTCGCCCTCAAGCAGCCGATCGCGGTTCTTGGTAAACGTCGTCGCGTCCCAGATCGGATCGTCCAGGCTGAGGCCGACGAACCAGCGGTAAAGGACGCTGTAGTCCAATTCCTCCATCAGCAACCGCTCGCTGCGGATGCTGTACAGCATCTGCAACAGCAGGGCGCGCAGCAAGTGCTCCGGCGGAATCGACGGGCGACCGGTGGTGGAGTACAGCCGATCAAAGCGGCGCGACAAGCGCGCCAAGGCCGCGTCGGTCATCCGACGAATCGGCCGGAGCGGGTGGTCCGGTCGGACGCGCGTTTCCGGGGTGACATAGCTGAACATCGACTCGTGTCGCGGATCATCGCCTCGCATTGGCCAGCTCCTTCCCAGACGGTCGGGAGCATCGTAGTACGACGAGATCACCTTGTCGATCCCCTTTAATATGAGTTTTTCAGCACCCTGCTAGTTCTCAGTTCGACCCAAGCGCAAACTTGGAACTGAAACTGAAACTCAAAACTGAACTTTCAACATACAACTTTCAACTAACAAGCTACATCTTGTATTTCCCCATATCGTCGGGGTCGAGTTGTTCGAGCCACTGCTGCAGCCGCTCGCTGTCCTGCTTCTCGTTCGACAGGTCCACGGTCTTCGCGTGATCGATCACTTTCCCGTCCACCCGGATCGGCGCGCGCGTGCGCAGGGCGAGTGCGATCGCATCGCTCGGCCGGGCGTCGATCGCGACGGGGCCCGCCGCCGTGATCA
>JANOZI010000952.1:0-1744 GCA_031429375.1 Acidobacteriota bacterium
TCTGCGCGACGAGGGCGCGGCGCAAGATCTCGTCCAGCAAGTGCTCCTCGTCACGATTGAACGTCTTCGCGCGGGAGAGGTCCGCAACCCGGAGGAGATCGGCTCGTTCATCCTCGGGACGAGCCGGGTAATGGCGGGCGCGATCTAGCGGACGGAGCGACGACGCCAACGCCTGGTGGAGCAGTTCACGGTGGCGGAGATCGCGGAGGAGCCTGCCGTCTTCGCGCTCGACATCGCACTCGTCGAGCGCTGCCTTCAGTCGCTCGGCCAACGCGACCGGGCGGTGCTCATCCTGACGTTCTACGCGGAGAAAACAGCAGCGGAGATCGCGGGCGAGCTCGGGTTGACCAGCGGCGCCGTCCGCGTCGCCCGCCACCGCGCGCTCGATCGCCTGCGGGAATGTGTTGGTCTGCGGAGGTCGCCATGACCGAGACGCGTTGTCCGACTCCCCTCGACTTCGTCGACGTGGTCGACTACTGGGCCGGCGACCTGCCCCCGGCGACGGCGGAGCGGATCGAGGAGCACGTCTTCACGTGCGCAGAGTGCGCGCGTCAACTCGGCGAGGGCGAGGCGCTGGCTCGGGGCATCGCCGCAGTGGTACGCGAGGGTCGTTTCCATTCCATCGTGACCGACGCGGTTCTCAATCGCCTGGCCAGGGATGGTGTTCGCATTCGTCTGTACACGCTCGACCCCGGCGTGGTCGTGCCCTGTTCCGTCTGGGCAGACGACGACCTCGTGGTGACACGTATGCGCGCGGATTTTTCGGGCGTGGATTCCACGACCGTCGTGACGAGTCTCGCGTCGGGCCAGGAAATCAGTCGGCTCTCCGACGTTCTGGTCCGACCGGGCCAGGGCGAGATTATCGACGCGATCTCTGCGTCGCTCCTCCGGCGGCTGCCATCAACGGGCATTCGACTGACGGTAACGGGGCGGACGGCAACCGGTGAACGGACGATTGGCGAATATGTGCTCGAGCACGCCGGCACATTCGATCGTCTGAGTGAGCCCTGAAACGTCCACCGCCTCTTGGGGTGGGCCCAAGTTGCAGCCGGGTTAGACTGGCGAAGCTTGGGTGCACCAACCTTTGCCATCCCGCATCGACCGATCATGGTGACGGAAGTGCTCCGCTGTCTTCGGCCAGTCCCCGGCAACACCGCCGTTGATTGCACGCTCGGCGGCGGTGGACACGCGCAGGCGATCCTCGAACACATCCAACCCGGCGGACGCCTGATCGGCTTCGATTCCGACCACCTGGAACTGTCTCGCACCGAGGCGCGACTGCGAGCCGCAGGGTTCGACGACGAGATCTTCGTGGCCCGCCACGGAAACTTCGCGCGCCTGCCGGAGTTGCTTGCCGCCGAAGGCGTTGCCGCCGCGGATGTGATCCTCGCCGACCTCGGCGTCTCGTCGATGCAGGTCGACGATCCCGCGCGCGGCTTCAGCTACCAGCCCGGCCCGCTCGACATGCGGATGAACTCCTCACATGGTGAGCCGGCGTGGCTGCTGCTCGATCGCCTCGGCGAGGACGCGCTCGCCGCGCTGCTCACGGACAACGCCGACGAACCGCACGCCGGGCTCATCGCCAACCTCGTCAAACAACAACCGGTCACGACGACGCACGCCCTCGAGCGCGTGGTTCGCGTCGGACTCAACAAGGCCTTCCCGAATTTAGAAAAGGCCGGCGTGAAGATGTCGGTCCGGCGCACGTTCCAGGCGATCCGCATTGCAGTGAACGACGAGTTCG
>JANOZI010000953.1:0-1561 GCA_031429375.1 Acidobacteriota bacterium
TCGCTCGGGCAGCGCTAACAACACTAGAGTGCGTACAGTGCGTACCGTGCCAAGTGCGTACAGTGCTCTAGTGCCTGTGCCGGTGCACCGTTTGCACTCGGCACGCGTACCAAGCCCAGTACGCACTGCCGGCACAGTACGCACCGTACGCACTCTATTTTTACGATCACGTCAGTAAGGCTAACATCTGGTCCATCGGGACGGCGCGTACGCCCGGCCGTAGTGCGGTCGATCGGGGAGAGCTGGCGAGGGTCCGGTGCACGAGCAGTGACGTCGCGGGTGTCGATTTCATCGCGGTGCGCAGGCGCACGAGGGAGTCGGCCATCTGCGGAACGGGCGTGCGGGACGCTTTGGCCTCGATCAACGTGAGCTCGGATCGATGGCGGACGACGAAATCGACTTCGAGGCCCTGATGATCGCGGAAATAGTAGATCTCGGGCCGGCCGCCGCGGTTCATCTGCAGCTTCGCGATTTCACTCGCGACGAAGCCCTCGAAGATCGCTCCGAGAAACGGTGACCGCTCCAGCGCGCGGGCGGACTCGATGCCCAGCAAGTGGCAGGCCAGTCCGGAATCCACGAAATACAACTTCGGCGTCTTGACGAGGCGCTTGCCGAAGTTCTTGAAGTACGGCGGCACCAGCAGGATCTGGCCGGTCACCTCGAGCACGCTGAGCCAGTCGGTGACGGTCGGCACCGACACGCCGAGCGGCGCGGCCAGGGCTGTTTTGTTCAGCATCTGGCCAGTCAGACTCGCGACGAGCGAGACGAAGCGGCGGAACGTCGCGAGGTCGCGCACGCTCGTGACTGCGCGAACGTCACGCTCGAGGTACGACTGGACGTAGGAGCGCAGCCACAGGTCGGCGGTGGAAGGCCGCGCGATCACTTCGGGAAAGCCGCCGCGGTAGAGCGAGACCTTGGGCGATTCCGCGCTGGACAGCGGCCAGAGGTGGAGGATCGCGGCCCGGCCCGCCATCGACTCGGTGACGCCGCGCATCAGCGGCGCCTCCTGCGAGCCGGTCAAGAACCACTGCCCCCGCTGGCGCGGTTCGGCGTCGATGCGGGCGCGGACATAACCGAAGATCTCCGGGACGTGCTGGACTTCGTCGAGGATGACGGGCAAGCGCAGGCCCGCGAGAAATCCGCGCGGGTCCGCGCGAAACCGGGCGACCACGTCAGGGTCCTCCAGGAGGTGGTAAGCGGCGCCGGGCCGCAGTGCACGAAGGAGGGTCGTCTTGCCGGACCGCCGCGGGCCGGTCAGGAGGACGGCGCTGAAGGCGCGCGCGGCGCGCTCCACCTGCGATGTCAGGGCGCGGCGGACATAAGCCATGTGATAATTCTGAAGTATAACTTCAGAATTATCAATGGTGGACCCTCGGGGTGGTTTACGAGCAGGTCCCGCCTTTGCGCTCGCCGCGGACCCATCCGGCGAGCATCTGCCACTCGGGATCCTGACGCGACTGCCAGCGTCGCGGCCCGTTGTGCGTATAGGATCCGCCGCCATCGGGATGCAGCGGCTTGAGCAGGAAACGGCTCTGCTCAGGGTTGCCGGGCAGAATCAACC
>JANOZI010000954.1:0-1779 GCA_031429375.1 Acidobacteriota bacterium
CTACCGCTTCGTGCCGAATCTAAGCTTCAGAGGGAAGTAGTAACAATGGTAGAGGCGGGTCTAAAGACCCGCCTCTACTTCACTTGACAAACATCACCGCTGCACTCTGCGGGTCACTAAATCAAAAACCGGCGGCGCCTGCGGAATGGCAGCGCCGTCGTGCCGCGGCTCCGACGCGCCGAAGTGCACGCCGCCCGGGCCGCTCATCACCGCCTGGCCGTAGCCGAACGTGCCGCTGCGCGGCTGCACCACCCGCAGCACGTGTCCGCGCCCGGTCAACTCCGAGCGGGTCTTCTCGGGCACCAGCGATTCGATATCGACATCGCAGCCCTCGAAGCTGCCTTTCGTGAACCGCCCGGCCTCGAGCGCCTGCTGAATCGTCATGCCGTAGTCGACGATGTTGGAAACGAACTGGGCGTGGGCCTGCCCCTGGTTCCATCCGCCCATGATGCCGAACCCGATTCGCTGATCGCCCTTCTCCATGAACGCCGGAATGATGGTGTGCAGCGGACGCTTGTGCGGCTCGATCGTGTTCGGCTGGTTCTTGTCGAGCGAGAACAGCCCGCCGCGGTTCTGCAGCATGAAGCCCGTGCCCGGCGGCACCAGGCCGGAGCCGAAGCCGCTGTAGTTGCTCTGGATCAGCGAGACGATGTTGCCGTCCTTGTCGATCACCGACATGTAGATGGTGTCGTGGCCCTGCGCGTCGGTAATGCCCGGAAGCTTCGCCGGCTCGACCTGGCACGCCGCCTTTGCGGCATTGATCAACTTGCCGCGATCCACGGCGCGCGGCTTGCTCAAGAGCGCATCAACCGGGTTGCGCGAGAACCTCGGGTCGCCGATGTAGCGCAGCATGTCGGCATAGGCCAGCTTCTTGGCTTCGATCATCACGTGCAGCGCATTCGGACTGTGAAAGCCGTACTCTGCCATCGGGTACGGCTCCATCAGGTTCAGCATCATCAGCGCGGAGATGCCCTGCGTTTGCGGCCCGATTTCGTAGACGTTCCAGCCGCGATAGCTGGTCTTGATCGGTGTCACCCACTCGGGCGCGAACTCCGAGAGATCGGCGGCGGTCATCGTGCCGCCCTGCTCGCGCGAGATCTGGAGGATCGCTTCGGCGGTTTTGCCCTTGTAATAGCCGTCGCGGCCTTTCTCGGCGATGAGACGCAGCGAGCCGGCCAGATCGGGATTGCGAAACACTTCGCCCGCTTTCGGCGCGCGCTTGCCATCGACGAGATACGTGTGGCGTGAATTGGGATGCTCGCTCAGCATCTTCTCGGAGCGCCCCCATCCGGCCGCGATCGTTTCCGACAGTGGGAAACCGTTTTCGGCGTAGTAGATCGCCGGCGCCAGCAACTCCGACAGCGGCTTGGTGCCGAACTTCTCGCGCATCGCGTACCAGCCCGCAGCCACACCGGGAACGGTGACGGAATAAATGCCGCGCTGCGGCATCTTGGTGACGCCCTTCGAGGCGAGGTAATCAACCGTAAAGCCAGTTGGCGCCCATCCGCTCGAGTTGAGGCCGTGGATTGTGTTCGTCCTGGCCTCGTAGTAAATGATGAAGAGGTCGCCGCCAAGGCCGTTGCCGGTTGGTTCCATCAGACCGATCGTCGCGTTTGCCGCGATTGCGGCATCGATGGCATTGCCGCCGCGCTCCAGAATCTGCACGCCGGCGCGGGCCGCCAGCGGCTGGCTCGCGGCCACGATGCCGAAAGTCGTGGCGACCACGGAGCGCCCGACCAGCGGGCCCTGCCGGCGCGCGGTCTCCTGCTGCGCCGTGAC
>JANOZI010000955.1:0-2353 GCA_031429375.1 Acidobacteriota bacterium
GCGCAAGGCGATCGCGGCTGCGGCCGGACCGAATCGATACGCGACCACTGCGTTCCGTGCGCCGACCGCCTGAACCAACCCGTCGACGATGGCGACCGACTCTCGGTTCTGACCCTCCTGCGGCTCCTTTGTGTTAGGCACCCGTTCCGAAATGGCTGGCCGGGGTCTCCATCCCGGCCAGGACGTGGGCGGCGCCGATCCGCCGGCCGTCGGAACCAGGAAAGGTCGCAGCGACTGCCCCTGCAGGCCGGCGGGGGGCGCAAGGCCGCTGAGTTCCAGCATCGTGGGCATGATGTCGATGCTCTGCACGAGATCCTCGATGACCCGCGCGGCCGGCAGACGCGTCGGCCAGCGCATGATCAGCGGAACGTTGGTCAACTCGCCGTACACGGTATGGCCGTGGAAGAAGCGGCCGTGCTCCTGGAACTCGGTACCGTGGTCGCTCGTCAGGACGACCAGCGTTTTCTCGTCGAGCCTCAAGCGGCGGAGCTGCTCGAAGAGCCGGCCCATTTCCACATCCATGCCGCGAATCGACCCGTCGTACCAATCGGTCTCCTGCTCCACGTAACGTTGCGGATCAAATCCCGCCTTGATGACCTCATCGCGCGTGGGCAGGCTGCGGCCTCGATTGGTGGGGTCCTCGATCAGCTTCGTCACGTCGGTAACTTCCTTGCGGTGCTGTTCCGTCCGGGCGGGGTCGCCCCACTTGGTGTTGTAGGGCTTGTAGGGCTCGAATGGAGAATGCGGGTCGAAGACCTGGAGATACACGAAGAACGGCACGTCGCGGTGCCGCTCGACCCAGGTCACTAATCGGTCCACGTATTCGCGCGCGCTCTTGCTCGAGAGCGGGGTACCCGCAGCGGGAAGCGATCCGTTTTCGTGGAGCTCCTCGAAGCCCTGGTGCAGGTTCGTGTTCTGACCGGTAAAAGCGACCGACGAGAGCGACAGCGTCGCGTATCCGGCCGCTTTGTACACCTCTGCCATCGTCGTCACCGACGAGGGCAGGCGATCAGTCGTCACACGAACGCCATGCGTCGTCGGATAAAGGCTCGTCATCATCGAGCTGGTGGACACTTTCGTCCAACTGGCCTGCGAGATTGCGTTGTTGAACTGCACGCCGTCCTTGGCCATGCGCGTCAGAAACGGCGCGGTCTCGCGCGAGTGGCCATAGAGGTTCAGATGGTCGCGGCGCAACGTATCGGCTTGAATGAAGATCACGCCCTGTGGTGGCGCGGACTCGCCACTGCCCCGACCGGCGGCCGACTGGTCGACGTGCGGCGGCGCGCCCAGCGATCGCACGACCGGGGAACCCCAAAAGCCGAGCCCACCAGCCGATTCCGACTGCAACTGGAGCGACAGGGTCACCGCTTTGCCCGCCAGACGTGAAAGGTCAACCGGATAGGTGTCCCATCGATGTGGTCGCGTGACGGTGTAGTCGACCTGGAGGGCGTCCCGATCATCTGCGGCCCCTTGCGGCTTGGCGACGATCCGAAACGTGACGGCCCCGTCTTCGACCGTCCCCACGGCGAGATCGAGCCAGGGGCGCGCCGGCAACTGCACGTCGAACTGCATCGTTTCCGGCGCATGAGCGACGAGCGACTCGCGGTAGACCTGTTGCAGACCCTGCCACCCTACGCCGGCTGGGATGGACGCCAGATGTTCCGTCCGACTCACAAGGCGTACCGATTCAATGGCAAATGTCGCGTCTTTCGCATCAGTCGGCCGGATCATGATGTGTCGGATGCGCGAGGTTACGATGGGCGCGAGCGGCGTCAACTCGTAGGTCTGGAACGCGTCGCCCGCCTGGATAGTTGACTGCAACGGCCATTGCCCCTGTAGTACCGTCGCGGACATGTTGGCCAGGTTGACCGTCGGCGCTGGCGAGGTCTGGATCGAGAGGTTCGCCCCGTTGGACGCACGCATCCTCACCTCGATCGCGTGCAGCGTGTCCGGGACGTCGAGGCCCGACGTCCACTCGAAATGAATGAGCGAGGCGTCTCCCGTGGTGCGTCCGGTCAGCCGGCCATCCTTGACCGTCAGGCCTGTGACACCAGGGCCGGGCTCCCACCCACGCGTCGCCGCAAACTTGGCCGGCGGCGCCGAGGGCGGCGCGCCGTCGAACCGCCAGATGGTCGGCCTCATGGTGGCGGCGGGTTTGGCCGACCCTTGAACGCGCTTGGCGTCGAACAGATCCACGAGGCGAATCGGTAGCGGCGCAGGCGCGGGCGCGCTCGACCGCGTGCACCCCATCATCTGACAGACGACGATCATTGCCAACAGCGACGACGCTTGTGTCGCGCGCATCATTCCCCCTTGTTCAGGCACTGACGTAGCGAATGCTCTATCTCACATA
>JANOZI010000956.1:0-14096 GCA_031429375.1 Acidobacteriota bacterium
AACCAGATGATGCGCGGCATGGGCGGCGGCGGCGGCGACGGCCGCCTGTCGATCGAAATCCTCGGCCACGATCTCACCGTCTCGAAACAGATCGCGCAGGACCTCAAGGCGATGCTCGAAGCCACCCCCGGCATTGCCGACGCGCGGCTGCAGCGTGAAGAAGGCCGGCCCGAGCTCGCCGTCCGCGTCGATCGCGACAAGGCGGCCATGCTCGGCCTCACCGTGACCGGCGTGGCCAACACCATCCGCACCAACGTCGCCGGCACGCAAGCCGCGATGTTCCGCGAAGCGGGCAACGAATACCCGATCATCGTCCGGCTGCGCCAGGAAGATCGCGAGGAGATCGCCGAAGTGGGCGACGTGCTGCTCAACACGCCGAGCGGCCAGGTGCTGCCGGCCAAGAACATCATGATCATCGACCGCGACACCGGTCCGGTCTCGATCGAGCGCAAGAACCAGGAGCGCGTACAGCGGGTCAACGCCGAAACCGAAACCACGCTGAGCGAAGCGGTCGCGGCGGTGCGCGCCAACATGGATCAGATCCGGGTCCCGAAGGACTTCGCGGTCGGCTTCGGCAACGAAGTCGAGGAGCAGAACCGCTCCTTCAACGAGCTGCGGCTCGTCCTGATCCTGGCCATCGTGCTGGTCTACACCGTGATGGCCTCGCAGTACGAATCGCTGAAGGACCCGTTCATCATCATCTTCTCCATTCCGCTGGCGGCGATCGGCGTGGTCGGCATCCTGCTGCTCACGAAGACGCCGTTCAGCATGCAGGCCTACATCGGGGTCATCATGCTGGCCGGCATCGTGGTGAGTAACGCCATCCTCCTGGTCGACTACACCAACACGCTGCGGCACCGCGACAAGATGGAGCTGCGCGCGGCTCTCGAGCTGGCCGGACGCCATCGCCTCCGCCCCATTCTGATGACGTCGGGCTGCACCGCCCTCGGCCTGGTGCCGATGGCGCTTGGCATCGGCGAAGGCGCGGAGCTGCAGGCGCCGCTCGCCCGCGTCGTGATCGGCGGGCTGATCACCTCGACGATGATCACCCTGGTGTTCGTGCCGGCGATGTATACGTTGTTCGAAGAAGGCTGGCGCGGCGTCTTCAAGAAGGGCGCTGCTTCGCCCGCTCCAGCAGCGCACTGACCGCTTCGCCGCTGACCGGGTCGATCCAGTCCGGCGCCAGTTCTGCGAGCGGCTCGAGCACGAACAGCCGCTCGCGGAACCTCGGATGCGGCACCACCAGTCCGGGTTCCGCCACCCGCTGGTCGCCGTAGAAAATCAAATCGAGATCGAGCGTTCGCGCCGCGCCGGGTTCCGGGCGCACGCGACCGTCCTGCCGTTCGACTTCCAATAGCCGATCCAGCAAGTGCCGCGCCGGCAGGTCCGTCTCGCCGACGACCACGCCGTTCAGGTAGCGCGGCTGCGTGCCGACGCCGACGGGCGCGGTATCGAACGAGGAGGATTGGCGGAGGTGCGAGAGAAAGGCGGCCAGTTGGCGGACGGCAAATGCGAGGTGGGCCTCGCGATCGCCGAGATTGCTGCCGAGCGCGATCGCGACCGGGGTCGTGACTACTCCACCCAGCGGTCGCCCATCACCGCACCGGGATGATCGTTGTACGACAGCGACGTGCCGATGAGGTCGGTGTTGCCGGCCGCGGCCTGATCGAACAGGCGCTTGTGCTCCAGCATTTCGCCCAGGATGACGTTCAGCATGCCCTTGTGCCGGGCGTGGCTGATGGTCTCGACGCGCGGCCGCCACTGGTCGACGAACTGGACGTTGAGCCGCGCATCGTCGGCGGCGAGCGCCTTCCAGGCCTCAGCGCCTGTCGCGGCCGACACCGTGTCGCGCGGCGGGTCGCCCGGAATCGTCGCGCCGAGGTCCAGCAGCGCATGCTGCAGCCACGACAGGTGGGTCTGCTCGCGCGCGATGATGTACTGATAGGCATTGTTGATGTCGTAGCCGGTGACGAAGCGGGCGACGTCCTCATGGCGCATCAATAGCGCCGTGCGGGCGAGCAGGAACTCGGTGATGAGATTCGATAACGCGGTGGTCGTGGTCACGCTTTCTGTTTTTCCTTGCAGGTGATGCAGACGCGCGTCCACGGAATCGCGTTGAGGCGGGCCTCGGCAATCGGCTCGCCGCAATCGCGGCACAGGCCGAAGGCGCCTTTTTCGATGCGCATCAGCGCTTCGTCGATCGCCTGCAGGATCTTGGCGTCGGTTTGCTTGAGGCGCAGTTGAATGTGGACTTCGTTGTTGCCGGACGCCTGATCGGCCATGTCACCCTGGCGCCCGTTATTATGCTCCATCGAGTTCTGGAGTGAATTGAGGCCGGCATCTTCCACGAGCTCTGCCCGCTTCTTCAAGAGGGCATCCTTGTAGGCCGAGACGTTCATGGACTTCGTACTCCCAGCGCGCCCGGTGGTCGTGGCGCTAATCCTTGATGTTACCACCAAAAAACTAGGGTGCGTACAGTGCGTACGGTTCCTAGAGTGCGTACAGTGCTTTTGGTGCGAAACGTGCGAGGTGCCGCGTGCGTCACCCTTGGCACCAGCACAGTACGCACCCTTGGCACCAGCACAGTACGCACCCTTGGAACTGTACGCACTGTACGCACATTCATTCGGCGCGCAGCGTGGCGAGCGGTTTGTGCTGCAACACTTCCCAGCTCGAGAGCACACCAATCGCGGCGACCAGTACCGCGGTGATCGCAACGCCTGCGGCGCTCAGCCCGAGCAGCGGATGAAACGGAATCTCCAGCGCATAGCGGCTGATGCCCCACGTGAGCGCGATCGCTCCACCGGCGCCGATGGTGCCGGCGAGCAGGCCCAACAGGCCGTATTCGAGAAACAGCACCGTCGCAATCAGCCGCCGGGTCGCCCCCAGCGTCTTGAAGATCGCGGCCTCGTAGACGCGGCGGAACTTCGTCATCGCCACCGCGCCAATCAGGATTAACAGCCCGCTGAACACCACCAGCGTGCCCACGACCGTGACGGCCAGCGTGACGTTGTCGACCACCGACTTGATCGCGGTCAGGATCTCGCGCCCGTCGATCACGGAGACGTTGGGCGCCACCGCGACCAGTTCGGTCTGCATCCGCGCCCGTGCCTCGCCGTTGTCGGGGCCGCGCAGAAATCCAATCAACCCGTGTGGCGCCTTCTCCAGCAACCCGGGGCGGAACACGAACATGAACCCGCCGGCGCGGCTGTCGGACCACTCGACCGCACGGACGCTGCTGACCTTCGCGGCGAAGGTGCGGCCGAGCACGTCGAAGCGGATCGTGTCGCCGACGCCGATGCGGAAGCGCTCGCTGAGGCCTTGCTCGATCGAGACTTCGCCCGGCTCTGACGGTGTCGCGTCCCACATCGCGCCCGCTACGATCTTCTCGTTGGGCTCGAGCGCCTGCCGGTAGGTCACGGTGTACTCGCGGGCCAGGGAGCCGCGCCCGCGGACGTCCTCGAAGTTCTCGAGCTGCAGCTCGCGGCCCTCGACGCCGACCACGCGCGCGCGCAACACCGGCACCAGGCGCGCCGGCGCCGCACCGGGCGGTTGATACCTGGCCAGCACCGATCGCACGCCCGCGGTCTGGTCGGCCTGGATGTCCATCAGGAACATGTCCGGCGAATCAGGCGTGACGTTCACCCGGAACTCGGCGATCAGGTTCTGCTGCAGCGAGCGGACGCCGATGATGAAGAAGCTGCCGAGCCCGACGGCGAGCAGCACGATTCGCATCTGGCTGCCCGGCCGGCTGAGATGCAGCACCGCATGGCGCAGGGCAAACGACTTGGAGCGCGCCAGCGGCACGACCAGCCGAATCAACAGCGAGCCCGCCACGTGCAGCAGCAGCGCGGTGCCCGCAAAACCGCCGGCGACGATCAATCCGACCCGCCACGAGCCCGCTTGCCAGACCGTAAGGCCGATCAGGCCTGCCACGACCACCAGTGTGACGATGACCTGGGTCGCGTCGGGTCTGCGGCTGCGCGGCTCGTCGCGCAGCAACAGCGACGGCTTGACGTGCCGGACCTCGAGCAGCGGCACCAGCGAGAACAGCAGCGACACCAGCAGGCCGATGCCGAGGCCTTGCGCGACCGCCGGCCCCGTGAGGGCATAGGTGATGTCTACGCCCGGCGTCGTGCCGGCCAGCACGGATGGGATGGCGCCCATCGCGAGCCGCGCCAGCCCGATGCCGAGCAGGCTCCCGGCCAGGCCGAGCATGGCGACCTGCGCGACGTAAACCGCGAGCAGTTGCGACGACCTCGCGCCGACGCACTTCAGCACCGCGATGCTCTTCATCTTTTGCTGGACGAACACGCGCGTGACGCTCGAGACGCCGATGCCGCCGAGAATCACGATCACGAGCCCGACGAGGCTGAGGTAGTCCTCGGCGCGCGCGAAGTCTTCGCCAATGTCGTCTTCGGTGGCTTTGTACGAGCGCACGCGCGCGAACTCGTTGGCCAAGTCTTTCCGCAGCTGGACGATCAGGCCGTCCAGCGTCGCGTCGGGCACGCGCAGCAGCCGCTGGGTCATGGCGCGGCTGCCAAAGCCCATCAGGCCGGTCTTCTGTAAATCGGCCAGGTCCACGAACACGCGCGGGCCGATGCTGAAGGCGCCGAGCCTGCGGCCCGGCTCGCTCTCGATCACCCCGCGAATCGTGAAGCGCTGCGAGCCGATCGTGAGCGCGTCGCCGACCGCGACGTCCAGTTGCGCGAGCAGCTCCGGCCTCACCAGCACCCCGAAACCGCGCAGCAATCCATGCGCGTACCCGGCGCCATTCGCCAGCTTCATCACGCCGTAGTACGGGAACCCGTCTTCGACCGCCCGCAGCTCCACCATGCGCGCCCGCCCGCCGGGCTTGTCGGCGGCGCGCGCCATCGTGGCCAGCTCGACGGAACGCGTGCTCGCCGCGCCGGCGGCCTGCACTCGCTCGTCGATGGTGGCCGCCAGCTTGTCGCCGATGGGCCGCGTGCTGTTGATGATCGCGTCGGCCGTAATCAGCGTCCGCGCCTCGCCGGCAAAGGTGTGCCGCACGCTTTGGATCACCGATCGAATCGCGACGATCGCGCCGACGCCAACCGCGATGCAGATGAAGAACACCAGCAGGCGCCGCCACGAGGCCCGGAGCTCCCGCGCCGCCATGTAGAGCACGAACCTCACGCCGGCAGGCTCCCCGTGGCCGTGGTCTCGGCGTCGACGGGCCGGCCGTCACGCAGTACCAGCTGCGCGTCGGCAATCGCGGCCACGCTCGGGTCGTGCGTCACCATGACGAGCGTGACGCCGCGCGTCTGTTTCACCTGCAGCAGCAGGTCGAGAATGTGCCGCCCGTTCGAGCTGTCGAGATTGCCGGTCGGTTCGTCGGCGAGCACGAGCGGCGGGTCGTTGGCCAGCGCGCGCGCAATCGCGATGCGTTGCTGCTCCCCTCCCGACAACTGCGCCGGATAGTGATGCCCGCGATCGTGCAGGCCGACTTCGTCCAGCAGAGCCTGCGCGCGGGCCCGGGCGTCACGGCGGCGGGCGATCTCCATCGGCACCTGGATGTTCTCGATCGCCGTCAGCGAGGGCACCAGGTGGAAGAACTGGAAGACGAAGCCGATCTTCTCGCCCCTCAGTTGCGCAAGCGCATCCTCGCCGAGCGCCGTGATGTCGTGGCCGGCGATGCTGATCCGTCCGGTCGACGGCGAATCAAGACCGGCGATCAATCCCAGCAGCGTCGACTTGCCGCTGCCCGAAGGTCCGATGATCGCCAGGCACTGCCCGTCGGGCACATGCAGATCCAGGGGATGAAGAATGGTGAGCGGATGTCCGCCGCTCGACACGGTCTTGCTGACGCCGCGCAGCTCGATCATTTCGTGACCGCAGCAGGCCGGGCGAGCACCGGTTCGAGCGCGCGCCAGACCAGGTCCGCCACCAGCTGCGCGCCGCGGGCGTTCGGGTGAATGCCGTCGGCCTGGTTGAGTCCGGACACCCCGGCTACGCCCTGCAACAGGAACGGCACCACGCGAACGTCGTAGGTCTTCGCGAGGTCGAGATACACATCGCGGAACTGGCGGGTGTAATCGGCGCCGTAGTTCGGCGGCGCTTCCATGCCCGTAAGAATCACGGTGATGCCTCTTTGCCTGGCGCGCTCGACAATCGCCGTCAGGTTCGCCTTCATGTCCTGCGGCGATAGGCCACGAAGTCCGTCGTTTCCACCGAGCGCCACCACGAGAATCTTGACATCGCCTTCGAGCGACCAGTCCAGCCGTCGCAGGGCGCCGGCGGACGTGTCGCCCGAGACCCCGGCATTCACCACTTCGTAGCGATAGCCGTTTGCATCGAGCTTGCGTTGGAGCAATGCGGGATAGCTCTGCTCGGGCGCAAGACCGAGGCCCGCCGTCAGGCTGTCGCCGAGAAACACGATCCGTCCCTGAACCGGCCCTTGCCCAGAGCGAGGGGTGGCCTGAGCGTCGCGAAGGCCGCCCTGAGTCGAAGGGGCCTGCCCTGAGCGACCGGGGGGCCGAGCCTCGCTCGGGCCCTCGGGAGTCGAAGGGCCGCGAGTCGAAGGGCGGCACGCGGCCCCGACAAACAGGCCCATCACCGCAATCAAGAGAACAACCGGACGCATCAAGAGATTGTAATCACCAGTGCCGTGGCGTTGTCGGAAGTGCCGCGCGTTAATGCTTCGTCCACCAACTGCGCGGCGCGTTGCTCGGAATTGGAATCCCCCGCGAGCACCGAGAGAAACGCCGCATTGTCGAGCCGGCCGTGCACCCCGTCCGTACACAGCACAAACGTGTCTCCTGATAACAGACGCTCTTCCCGCGCTCCCGGTTTCACATCGTCCCTCGTGCCGACCACGCTCGTCAGCACGTGACGCAGCGGATGAGACGAGTCGGCATCCTCCGACTGCTTGGCGCCCAACACCGAATTCAGCCAGGTGTCGTCCTGCGTCAATTGCTCGAGCGCTCCGTTGCGATACCGGTAGATGCGACTGTCGCCGACGCTGGCCAGCATCATCCGATCGCCGGCAATGAGTGCCGCGACCACGGTGGTGCCCATGCCGTTCAGTTCCGCGTGCCTGGAGCCTTCTTCGTAAATCCGCCGGTTCGCCAGCCGCACCGCGGTGATCAGGCGGTTCAAGTCGATCGACCGCGCCACCTCCAGGCCGAAAGGCCAGGTGAGGTCAGCCGTCCGCGCGCTCTCGGCAACGAACTGGTGGATGGTTTCAACCGCCAGCTGCGACGCCACTTCCCCGGCGTTGTGCCCGCCCATGCCGTCGGCGACCACGTATAAACCCAGGTCCGGCCAGGCGCCGAAGTGGTCCTGGTTCATCTTGCGCGGGCCTGTATCGGTCCTGGTTCCTACGCTCAAGTCCATATCGTTGAAAGGATTATCGTGCCTTGGATACTTGGTATACTGCGGGTCGGTGGCTAACGCAGCTCTTCAACCTGTGATTGCCCGCGCGAGCACCGCGCTCGAACGGGGCCAGGCTGCGGCGACGATTGAATTGCTCGCGCCGCTCCTGCGTACGCCGTCACACCTGACGCGGGACGATGAACTGAGCGTGCGGGTCATGCTGGCTGAATCGTACCTCTTGCAAGGCGATCTTGCACAGGCCGGAACCGTCCTCGGCCGCTCGCCGGATACGATGCGTGAAAGCCTGCCGCAAGTCCTGCATTCAAATTTGTGGCGGCTGCATGGCCGCGTCGCCTTCGCCCGCGGTGAACAATCGCGCGCCATTGCCCTGCACAACCGCGCCCTGAAGCAGGCGGAGATCGCGCACGACTCCCGCGCCATTGGCCTCGCGCATTTTTATCTGGGCCAGTGTTATCGCCAGGTCGGCGACATGGCCATCGTCCGCGAGCATATCGCCGAAGCGGCCGCGGCGTTGCACGCGGCCGGCGACAAGCGCCATCTCGCCATGGTGCACTCGTTGTCGGCGGTCATGCTGGCGCAGACCGGCCGCTATGACGAGGCGAATGCCGCACTGCGGCAAGCGGAGCGAATGGCGTCGCTGCTGCAGGCCGACGACGTGCTGGCGACGGTCTACGGCAATCAGGCCAACGTGGCGTTGATTCGCCATCGCTACGAGCAGGCCCTCGCCTTGGCCGAGCGCGCGGTGGGCCTGCACGAAGGGCTCGGGCAGGGACCAGGACTGTCGGTCGCCCTGGCCACGCTGGGACAGATTTGCGTCCGCGTCGGCAACCTCGATCGCGCCGACGCCGTGTTGCACCGCGCGCTCGATGTTCGCAGCGCCATGCAGTTCCACGAGACCACCGGCGCCGTCTACGACACGCTCGCGCAGATGTCGTTGATGCGGGGTGATTACGAGAACGCCGCGGAGTACTTGCGCCAGGCCGCCGAAGCCTACGGCGCGTACGGGCGCAACACCAGCCGGTGGTATGAATGGTCGCTGCGCGTGATCACGGCGCGGCTGGCGACGCGGCGCGGCAAGCCGGATGAAGCGCTGGCGATCGCCGACGAAATCGCCAAGTCAACCAATGCGCCACCGGCCGAAACCATCGAAGCGGAGTTGATCGCGGCCGAAGCCCTGCTCTCGGCCGCGCGCATCGACGAGGCCGAGCATCGGCTGACGCAGGTCGAGTCGCGATTGGATCCGCGCACGACCCCCGGCGCGTGGGGTGAATTCCTGCGGTTGCGAGGCGACCTGCGCGCGCGGCAAACGCGGACGACCGAGGCGTACCACGACATCGCACAGAGCTCGAGCGTCTTCGAGCTCGTCGGCGAGCGTTACCAGGCCGCCGTCAGCCAACTGGCGCTCGCGCGCCTGGCCTCGAAAGCCGGCGCGAAGTCGACCGCCGACCGTCACTATCACTACGCGGCGCAGGTCTTTCATTCGTTGGGCGCGACGCGTGACCTCGAACAGGTCCGGGTCGCCATGGCGACCGCGCAAACACCGGGAACCGGCGAGTACGTGGGCTCGCCCGCCGACGCGGACGATGCGCTGGTGCGGCGGCTGGTCGACGCGGCGGTACTGCCGGACCTGCTGGCGCGCGAGCTCACCGCCACTCTGCTGGAGGCCGTCACCGCGGATGTGACCGTGGTCTTCGCCGAATTGCCGGGCGGCGAGGTGCGGCTGATCGCGCATGCCGGCGCCGACGCGGAAGGCGCGCGGACCGTGGCGCGGCTCGCCGTGCAAGGCGGCGCCTACGGCGCCGGCACCCTGATGCTCGAGGCCATTGGCAAGGAGCCGGATGGCCCGCGTCATGTCGCCGTCGCCGCGACCACATTGCTCGGGCCGCCGCTGGTGCGGCGCGTGCGCATGATGTCGGCCGTCGCGCGGCAGGGGTTCGATCTGTGCGGCGTGCGCGATCGTCCCACCGTCTCGATCGACGCGAACACGGAACGCCCGCTCGAGCCGCTGCTGCCCGGGTTCCTGTGCGCCAGCGCCTCGATGTACAAGGTGGTTGATCAGATTCAGCGGCTGCAAGGCAACGACCTCACGGTGCTGATCACCGGCGAGAGCGGCACCGGCAAGGAGCTGGTCGCGCGTGCCATTCACGTCGGCTCGTCGCGCAACGCGGCGACGTTCCTGCCGTACAACTGCACGACCACCACGCGCGAGCTCGCCGACAGCCAGCTGTTCGGTCATCGCCGCGGGTCGTTTACCGGGGCCATGTCGGATCAGCCGGGACTGGTCCGCACCGCAACCGGCGGCACGCTGTTCCTGGACGAAATCGGCGACTTGCCGCTGGACGTGCAGCCCAAGCTGCTCCGTTTTCTCGAGCAGGGCGAGATCATGCCGGTCGGCGAAGTGCGGCCGATGGCCGTGGACGTGCGCGTGCTGGCGGCGACCAACGCCGACCTCGAGCAGCGCGTCGCCGAGGGCAAGTTCCGCGAAGACCTGTATTACCGGTTGAGCGTGATCAGGATTCACGTGCCGCCCTTGCGGCAGCGGCGCGAAGAAATCCCTCACCTGACGACGTTTTTCCTGCGCGAGGCGTCGGATCGGCTGGGCAAGCCCGACATGAAGCTCAGCTCCGAGGTGCTCGACCTCTTTGCCCAGTATTGGTGGCCCGGCAACGTCCGTCAGCTGCGCAACGAGGTCCAGCGCGCGGTCGCGATGGCGCCCGCGGGCGCGGACATTGGCCCCGAGCACCTGTCGGCCGATCTCACGGCGGCGGCCCCGGCGACGGCTCAACCCGGCGGTCGCGTCACACTGCGCGGCGGCCAGACCCTGGCCTCGGTGGTTGACGAAATCGAGCGCGATTTGATCCGCGAAACGCTGACGCGGCATCGCGGTAATATCTCCGAAACGGCTCGGGCGCTTGGCCTAACCCGCCGCGGTCTCTATCTCAAATTACGACGCTTGGGAATAGAAGGAGGCCCCGCGGCCTGAATACTAAGTAATCAGTTGATGGCATGCATGGATACCAACTAACCACCACCTACCTAATTCGTAGGGCTCGTAATGTCCTTTAGAGACATGCTATGGCGGCCATCACTCACTAAGTACCCATGGATTCACGGTCTGCACACAATCGGCGTGAATCTTGGATTAAACCTAGGCAAACGCAAGAAGTTAACGCTCCGGTGAACGCTCTCGTTTCCGGTTCTGTTGGGGTGCCTGTGGCTGACAAACGAACGTCGACGGCTTTCGGAATCGTCCCGCGCTCGAACGAGCGCCGAGTGGTGACGGTGCCTGCGCGTTTGACCTGGAAGGACGCATCGGGCGCCGTGCGGTTCGCCTCGGTCGTGACGCGCGATGTGAGCGACGCGGGGGTCTTCGTCGAGTGCGACGCCGGCGCCGCCATTCCGCTCTATCGGTTGGTGCATTTACAAATCGAGCGGTCGACCAAGCTGGCCGAGGCCCTGCCGAGACGCTTGCGCGAGGGCCGGGTGCTGTCCGCGGTGTGGCGCGTCGCGCCGTGCCGCAAGTCCACCGGCACGCCATCGGGTTACGCGCTGCGCTTCCTGGTCGATCCGCCGGCTGCTGCCGCCGCCGAGCACATCACCGCGATGCCGACACAGACCCGCGCCATGGCGGTGAACCAGTAGGAAAGAACAAATAACCAATTGTTTATTGGTTATTCCTTTTCTGCCAATACCGCACCAAGCCTGGCCATAGCTGCTCGAACGGCGCGGCCAGTTCTGCCGCCTGCGCCTCGCGCTCGGGTAGATCCTTCCGGACGTCACGCCGCATCTGCTCCACAAACCGCCGCACCTTTTCCTCGTCGGAACCCCCCGCGGCCATCAACGCTTTCACCGCCTCGGCGGCCGACGTCAACGTTTGTCGGAACCTCGAGAGGTGCGCGCGGGCCGGGGTGACCGGCCCGAAGTGTGTCAGGAACAGCGACACCGGCTGCCACGCGTCGATCGCATCGAGGCTGCTGTGCCAGGCTTCGAGATCGATGTCCGGTGGCGGCGTCGGCGCAATGAGGTAGTCGCCGCTGACCCGCACGCCGCCGGTGTCGCCGACATAGGCCATCCCGGATTGCTCGTCGAGATAACTGACATGGTGCTTGGCATGCCCGGGCGTGTAGGCGACGCGCAAGCTCCGCCCCGCGGCCTCGAGGCGCTCGCCGCCCTTCAGCACCTCGATTCGGTCGGCCGGCACCGGCAGGAACGCGCCCCACAATGTGTCCATCTGATCGCCGTACAAACGCGTGGCGCTGGCCAGCAGTTTCTCCGGGTCGATCATGTGCGGCGCGCCGCGCTCGTGCACGTGGACGCGCACCCCGGGCACGCGCTCGACGATCGTGCCCGCCGCGCCCGCGTGATCGAGGTGGATGTGCGTCAACAACAGCGACCGCACGTCGCGCAGCGTGTGTCCGCGATCGCGCAGGCCGGCTTCGAGTGTGGCCAGGCAGGAGGTCGGCCCCGGATCGATCAGCACGAGGCCGTCGGGGCCGGCCAGCACGGCGGTCGCGATGACCCGCTGGCTGCCGCGGAAATTCAGGTCGATGTAATCGCTGGTGCTCATTCGTGGAACGACAGCGCCTTGGTCGTTTCGGCATACCGGCCGTCGGAGGTCGCGGGCAGAAACACTTTGCAGTCGTCCAGGTCGCCGCCGTAAACGTGCAGCGTGATCGACGCGCGGTCGGGGCGCGCGTTGGCCAGCACGTGGTGATCCGTCGGCGGAATGAGGCAGCCGGCCGAACCGGTGCCCGCCAGCAGCGATCCGATCGGCGTGACGCGGAAGAACCCGTCCTGATCCGGCTGCACGAGATACTGCGTCACCGCGATCTCGCCATCGACGACGCCTTCCACGCACCACAACCCGCCGTGGTCGTGCACCGCGGTCCCCTGCCCCGGGCCCCACGTCATCACGATCGCCGTGTAGCGCCCCCCCGGATCGCGATGCAACAGGCGGCGCGCGTAACTCTCGGGCCGCGCTCCCACGAATCGCTGGGGCAGCGCCAGCAGCCGATTGCCCAGGATGTACTCGAGGTCCGCCTTCACGGCCTGCGTGATCGCGCCGGTATCGCCCGCATCAACCGAAGCGTCGAGGCGCGCCACTAACTCGTCATAACCAGGACAGCTCATTGCTTCTTCATTATGATCGATACGCGGCGTACATCAGCTGATCTCTGACCTTGCCGTCCTTGATCGCGCTCTGGCGCAGGTGTCCTTCGAGGACGTAGCCGGCCTTTTCCAACACGCGGATCGACGCAGGGTTATCGGCAAATGGTAACCCGTAGAGCCGCATCACCTCGAACCGGCGGAACACTTCAGCGGTAACGGCCCGGAGCGCCTCGGTCACCACGCCGCGGTTCCAGCAGGACTCGCCGAGCCAGTAACCGATTTCAGCCGAAATGCGCTCGACGTCGGTCTTCTGCTCGATGCCGATGCCGCCGGCCGCCTCGCCGTCCACTTCGATCGCCCACACGGTAGGCTCTTCTTGCGCCAACAGCCAATCCAGGAATTTCCTGGCGTGATCGAGCTCGTACGGAAACGGAAAGCGATCGCGAAGGTGGATCGAGACGTTGCGATTGTTGGCGTGGCGCGCTAGCGCGTCGACGTCGTCCTCCTGCCAGGGCCGTACCGTGCACCGTGTGAGTTCGAGACGCATGCGAGTAAGGGGCCGCCGGCCCAGGATCTAGCGCCGGCCGACCAACTCGGGCGGTCCGGCCATGCCGAGGTTCGCGCGCAACACGCAGTTGCCGCCGGCGGCGCGGGCTTCGCGCAGCGCGTGCCGTGCCGCTTTGATCAAGTCGAGCTCCTCCCAGGCGGATTCGCGTTGCGGAATCGCGGTGGCCGTCGCCACCGACGCCGTCACGGTTCCGAGCGACGCGTCTTTGGCGGCCGGCAACTGCAGGTCCTGGACGACCTGCCGGATTTGCTCGGAGATGTTGTACGCGCCCGGGCCATCGGTGGATGCGAGCACGATGGCAAATTCGTCGCGGTGATAGCGGGCCACGAGGTCACCCGGCCGGCCGACCACCCCGGCCAGCGCGCGGCCCACTTGCTTCAGCACATCGTCACCCGACTTGCGGCCGTACTGGCGGTTGTAGGAGCGGAAATGATCGACGTCGACGAAGATGAGCGACAGCGGCAGTCCGTCGCGGCGGGCCCGGCGCCACTCGCGCTCGAGAAACTCGAGAAACTGTTCGTGGTTGGCCACGGCCGTCAGTGGATCTTCGGTGCTGAGCCGCTGCAGTTGCAGGCGCGCCGATTCGAGATCGGTAATGCGGCTCTCGAGCGCCTTCTCGAGCTCGACGACGCGGGCGCGCAGCTTGCGCCGGCTGAGCGACGCCCACACGCCGTACGTTACCAGCGCGCCGACCAGCGCGGCGACGACTAAGAGCCACCCGGCGTCCACGCGTGCTCGTCCCTCCCGCCGCGTACAGAATGTTCGCGACCATGCGCATTCTACCCCGGCCACCCTGTGGGCCCAGGGGTATCATCAGGGTTTCGCACTTTGTCAATCGGGAGGAGATTCGTCGATGAGTCGAGAAACTGTCGTGGCCTTGAGCCTGGCTGTCGTTGCCGCCTGCGCGAGTCCGGCGCCACCCGCGCCGCCGGCCAAGGCCCCGGTGTCGGGCATCGATTTCGCGGCGTTCGACAAGGCCATCCGCCCGCAAGACGATCTCTTTCAGCACGTCAACGGCGGCTGGCTGAAGAAGACCGAGATCCCGGCAGACAAATCCTCCTAC
>JANOZI010000957.1:0-5519 GCA_031429375.1 Acidobacteriota bacterium
CAATACGAGAGAGAGCTCCGCCGGCAGGCCGGAGAGCTGAACGACCTCTTCCTGCTGCTCTGCTACATGGAGATCGTCGGCTTGCCGAACCCGGCCACGCTCTACCTGCTTCCCGTCTATCCCTACCTGCTCGAACAATTCCACGCGTGGCATCGACGGATGGGCATGGAACGCTCACCCCTGGGCAATTTGCCGTGCTGCTGACGCAGATGACGCACCGCACCGGGCCGCAGAGACACCGAGGCACAGATAACTCTGTTTGTAAAATTCCCGTCCACGAATATCGGGGCATGAGCCCTTTTCGAGAAGCATTTGAGAAAGCATTCTCTGTGTCTCCGCGTCTCTGTGGCTGTGACGTAACGAGCTGAGATGGGACCTCTGGGGAGTCTTCTCGACAAGCGCGTCGTCTTCTTCGGCGGCAAGGGCGGCGTCGGCAAGACCACGTGCGCGGCGGCGATGGCGCTGGCGGCGAGCCGCGCCGGGCGGCGCGTGCTGCTGGTCTCGACCGACCCGGCACACTCGACGGGCGATATCTTCGAGACACCGATCGGGCCCGAGATCGTGCCGCTGCTGCCGAACCTGCACGGCCTCGAGATCGACGGCGCGTTCGAATCGCAACGCTACGTGTCGAAGGTCAAGGACCAGATCAGGGACCTGTTCGGCCATCACATCGTCACCGAAGCCAACAAGCAGATCGACCTGGCGGCGAGCATGCCCGGCGCAGAGGAGATGGCGCTGTTCGATCGGATCGGCGCGCTGATTCGCGGCGAAGATTCGCGCTTCGACCTGATCGTGTTCGACACCGCGCCCACCGGGCACACCCTGCGCTTGATCCGCATGCCCGAGCTGATGGAGGCGTGGATCCGCGCGCTGTCGCGCTCGCGGCGCGCCATGCTCGGCATCGAGCAGGACGACAAGACCGATCCCGTGATGATCTCGCTCGCCGATCGGCTCGAGTCGCTGCGTGAATTCCGCGCGCGGCTGCTCAGCCCGCGCGCGAGCGCCTTCGTGCTGGTGCTGGTCGCCGAGCGGCTGCCGATTGAAGAGACCGCCCGCGCCATCGATCAGCTGGAGGATGCCGGGGTGACCATCGGCGGGCTGGTCGTCAACCGCGTGTTGCCGGTGTCGAGCCCCGACCCGTTCCTGCAATCGCGTCACGATCAGGAGCAGGTCTACCTCGACGAGATCGACCGGCGCTTCAAGAAGCACGTAATGGTGCGCGTGCCGCAGCTGCCGTCGGACGTTCACGGCGTCAAGACACTCGAACGGATCGCGCAAATGCTTCTCACGGAAACACAGAAACACCCTTCGACTCCGCTCGCTTAGGCGCGCGCGTGGCTCAGGGCAGGCGGAAACACCGAAACATCATTCTCAACATGACCATCACAAAGCCGCAAGACTCCGAATTCGCTCCTTTTTACGCTGGTTACATTGACAAAGTCTCGACGCTCGGGCCGGTTGGGCTGCTCGAGAGCCAGCTTCATGCGTTCGACCTGCTCCGGCAGGTACCTGCCGACGAGAGCAATCATCGCTACGCGCACGATAAGTGGAGCGTGAAAGAAGTGGTGGGCCACGTCGCCGACGCCGAGCGCGTGTTCGCTTACCGTCTGCTGCGCATTGCGCGTGCCGACCAGACGCCGCTCGCCGGCTTCGAAGAGAACGCGTGGGCCAAGGCGGCTCCGCACGCCGACCGCCGGCTTGCGGATATCGCCGACGAGCTGATCGCGGTGCGCCGGTCGACGATTGCCCTGGTGTCGTCGCTGGACGAGGCGGCGTTGTCGCGCACGGCGCTGGCCAACAACAAGCTGGTGAGCGCGCGGGCGATCTGCTGGATCATCCCCGGCCACGCGCAGCATCATCTCGAGGTGTTGCGCGAACGTTACGGTGTGAAAGTCTGACAATGCATTACACGGAAACACAGAAACACAGAATCACTGAAGACATTTTTCCAAACGCCGGCGCAGGCATTTAAAAAAGAGTTTTCTATGTTTCCGTGTTTCAGTGTTTCTGTGTGATGCATTTACTGAAGCTGACTGCTCGTCGCCACCGGCGTCAGCCTCAGGATGCTTTCTGTCACCGAGTCGACCTTCTTGCGTGAGTACGCCACCGGAAAATACCTGCCCTGCGCCCACAGCTTGAACAAATCGCGATAGTGCGGGTTGTCGGGGTCGCCCGACTGTCCCGGCGTGTTCAGGCCGACGGAGTTGTCCCAGTCTTCGGTGTCGGCGATGATCTTGAACGAGCCGCCGGACGCCTGGTTGTCGGACCCGCCGGTCGCGCTCACCGTCATGCCGTCGCCGCCGCGTGGCAGCGGCCCGACTTCCAGCTTCGCGTTCGTCGCAGCGTTGACGGCATCCGACAGCGGATGCCGCAGCAGCGCGTGGTGATAGCGGTCCTGCCCGTACTTCCATCCCTGTATGTCAGGACCGCACCGCTTGGTGAGCTCCGCGACCGCCTCGTCCATGCTGCGGGCGACCAGCGCGTCGCGCGCAGCGATCGGGTCGGCGCCGAACCGGCGATCGGGCGAATGCAGCCAGTCGATCAACCGCTTGGTCGATGCGAGGTTCTGGCCCCCGGCCTCGCGCGCCGCGGCGGGCACCACCACCTGGCGGGTATTGGCGAGCAGGCGCCGCTGCCACATCTCGTAAATGCCGGCCGCGACCGAATCCTTGTCGAGCACGAAGTTCCAGTCGTGGAGCGCGTCACGCGCCTTAGCGCTGGCCGAATTGGTCAAGGTCACATCGCGCAGCAGCGGCGTCAACGCGCGTGCGACCACCGACAGGTCGTCGTTCTGCAGGCGGGTCATCTCGGCCACGCTGAAGAGCCGTCCGGAGCCGAGCACCTCGGTGATGCGCGAGGCGCGGAACGCGTCGCTCCACTCCACCTGCAGCAGATCCTTGTGGGGATAGTCGGGCGGCAGCAGGTAGTTGTTCGCCGTCGCGATGAACCCGCGCAAGGGGTTCGCCTCGTACGGCAGCGCCTTGATCGGCAGGTAGCCGTCCCATTCGTAACGCCCGTCGCCGGGCACCGGCAACAGGCCGCTCCAGTTGCGGCGGATCGGCTGCACGCCGGCCGCCTGCCAACCTATGGTGCCGTCGCGATCGACCCACACCATGTTTTCGGACGGCATGTGGCTGAAGCTGCACGCCTCGCGGAACTCGTCCCAGTTCCGGGCCTGGTTCATGCGCAGGCTGGCCAGGTACGGCGCGCCGCCTGGCTCCATCCAGCCGGCACGCAACGCATACGCCTTGCGATTGGCGCGGTCTTCGAACACCACGGGCCCATGACGCGTGTACTTGAGCTCGACCGCCGCGGGCTTCTCACCCTCGATCGGAATCGTATCGGCGATCACGCGCATCGCTTCCCAGTGGCCGCGGTAGCGGTACTCGTTCGCGTTGGCGGGATTGGTGTCGTAGACGTAAAGATCCTCGGCGTCCTGGCCGAAGATGGTGAGGCCCCACGCGCCGTGCTCGTTGTGGCCGATCGACACGCCCGGCAGCACCGGCTCGCCGCCGCCGATGACGTTCCAGCCCGGCGCTACCAGGTGGACCCAGTAGCGCAGCGACGGGGCCGCGACCACGCGGTGCGGATCGTTGGCGAGAATGGGCCGCGTGCTGAACGTTCTCGAGCCGGCCACCACCCAGTTGTTCGATCCGATGTCGCGCGGATCGGCGTCGAGCGACGCGGGGCCAGCCGGATCCGGCGCTTGAGCACGCAGAGGCGGGTGTAGAGGCGGGTCTTTAGACCCGCCTATGCCCGTTTGCGCACGTAGCGGCGGGTTTTTCTTGTCCGCCGACGCGGCTGGCGCGAAGGCCGAAGACCCGCCAGGGCCTGCGGCGACGACGGCGCGGAACTCGGGCGCAACATCTTCAGGCTTGAACTCGATGCTCGCGCGAAACGCCGAGTACAGACTCAGCACATCATTGGGAAACGTCTTGGGATCAATCGCCGGATCGAGCTCGAAGCGCGGATTGCCGCCCTGAAAGTAGAGCAGCTCGCGCAGCGCGTCGATGCCGATGGCCCGGATCACACGAACGTAGCGGGCCTCGTCGCCGGCGTTCGACGCGAGGGCCTGGTGGCGGGAAATCACCACCGCCGGTGTCCATCGGCCGGGCTTGATGCCCAGCATCCTGAACTCCATCGGCAGCAGCGCCGCATTCTTCTCGGTCTCGCCGATGTAGGCGTTGATGCCGCGGACGTACGACTCGACGATCAGCTTGCCGTGCGGATGATAACGACTGAGCTCGTCGTCCAGATCGCCGCGGAACATGTGCAGCCGCGCGCCTTGATCACGCTTGGCCTCGCGGCGGCCGAGAATCTCCGACACCGTGCCGGTGGCCTGCCGCCGCCAGATCTCGAACTGGAACAGCCGATCCTTCGCGGCCGCGTAGCCTTGAGCGAAGAACAAGTCGGCCTCGTTCTGCGCGTAGATGTGATTGATGCCCCACTGGTCGCGCAGAATCTCAACCGGCTGGGTGAGCCCGGCCATCTGGATGGTCGCGGTGGGTGATTGCGCCGATGTACCGGAACTGGCAGCCAGCACCAGAGCGACGAAGCCAACAGCGAATGCGCGTGACATCACACCACTCCTCTCCACCAACGCTCGCCGGAAAATCCCGCGAGCTGCGGTGGACAGGCCGCAGCGGCCCATGGCCGCAAAGCCCTGCCGCAATATACTGCTAAGAGATGAAGTTCGCCCCCGAATACGTCACCAACGTCCTCAACGAGAATTTCGAGGACGCCAAGGCGCTGCTGCTGTCGCCGCTGATGGCGATCAACTATGCGCACCTGGTGATGCTGGCCGACCGGGGGATCGTGGCCACCGCCGACGCGCGCGCGCTGCGCGCGGCCCTCGACGGCATCTCGCTCGACAGCGTCCGCGACGTGCTCTACGACGGTACTTACGAGGACCTCTTCTTCTACATCGAGCGCCTGATCAAGAACGCGTGCGACGAAGACGTCGCCGGCCGCCTGCACACCGCCCGCAGCCGCAACGACATTGACATGACCATGTACCGGATCGGGCAGCGCGGGTTCATCCTCGCGCTGGCAGGCGCGACGCTGGACCTTCGCGACGCGCTGCTGGATCTTGCCGATCGCCACAAGCAGACCGTCTACGGCGCGCACACGCACACGCAGCCGGCGCAGCCGTCGACGATCGCGCACTATCTGCTGGCGGTGGTCGAACAGCTCGAGCGCGATACCACTCGGCTGGGCGCCGCGTACGAATCCACCAATCGCAATCCGCTCGGCGCCTGCGCGATCACCGGCACCGGTTTTCCGATCGATCGCAGCCTCACCAGCGAGTTGCTGGGATTCAGCGGGCCGACCGGCAACACCTACGGCAGCATCGCCACGGTCGATTACCTGCTCGAGAGCACGTCGGCGACGAGCACCCTGGTGGTGGGCCTCGGCCGCGTGATCCAGGACTTCCTGCTGTGGTGCACGATGGAGTTCGGCTATTTGCGGCTGAGCGACGGCTTCGTGCAGGGCAGCAGCATCATGCCGCAGAAGCGCAA
>JANOZI010000958.1:0-12675 GCA_031429375.1 Acidobacteriota bacterium
CCCATCGTCCACCCGCTGAACTTCCATGACGGCGCGCGGTAGCCGATTGGCCGCTTCCCCGTCATTGTGGTCAGCGTCTCGATCGACAGGTTCAGCAGGCGCTGTTCTTCTTTCTCGTCGTTCAGCAGCGGCAGCCGCTCGTGGATCCAGCCGTGCACGCCGATCTCGTGTTGCAGTGTGCTGGCCTGGATGTCCTTGATCACCTGCGGGTGCAGCACGGCGCTCACCGCCGGAATGAAAAACGAGGTGGGCACCTGCTGGCGATCGAGCATCCGGAGGATCCGGGGCAGGCCGTCGATGGCGCCGTATTCGCCACGCGAGAGGATTTCGTAGTCGAGGTTGCCGGTCGAGAGCGTGGCGGTCGCATTGTCGACGTCGAACGACAGCCCGACCGCGACTCGAGCGCCGTTGGGCCACGCGCCTTTCAGGCGTTTGCCGGCGCTGACGTGGAACATCTGCGCCTTGAGCGCGTCCACCGAGAGCCTGGTTCCGGGCAGCGGATTCGCTGCGGCCGCGGGTGCCTCGGCCACCCGTGTCGCCGGCTGTGTGCATGCCATCGAAACCAACAGCGTGAGGGCGAGTGATGTGCGAAACATGGCGGCAGTGTAACCCGACGCCCGCCTCCGCCCGCGCAGGCTCCCCGCGAGCTACGGCGCGGCCCGCCAAGGCGGCCTTCGGCCGCGAGAGGCGGGAACCTGGAGTTGCCACGCATCGTATTTAGAGGCATAGTTCAACTATGCCTAAACACCCCGGCCTGCCCCCCGGCACTCTCGTGATGCTGATCCTCCGGGTGCTCCGCCCGGGCGCTTTGCACGGTTACGCCATCGCCCAGCGCATCCGCCAGTTGTCGAGCGAGCAGTTGAGCGTGGAAGAAGGCTCGCTCTATCCCGCACTGCAGAAGCTGCTCGCCAACGGCTGGGTGAAGGCCGAGTGGACGACGTCCGAGAGCGGCCGGGAGGTGCGGAACTACAAGCTGACGGCGAAGGGCCTCAAGCAGCTCGACTCGGAACAAGACGATTACCAGCGGATGGCTGACGCGATCGCCGCCATTTTGGAATCGGCGTAGAAGGCAAACGAGCGAAGGCAGAAGGCAAAAGGTAGAAGGCATGAGCAATTGGCTTCGGCGCGTCTGGCATTTGATCAACCGGCCCCGCTTCGAGCGCGAGCTGGCGCGCGAGATGCGTGCCCATCAAGAGCAGATGGGCGATGCCGGTTCGTTCGGCAACACGCATCGATTGCTCGAACGCTCGCGCGACGCGTGGGGATGGAACTGGCTCGATGATTCGATGCAGGATCTGCGGCAGGGCGTGCGCGCGCTGGTGCGGACACCGGCATTTACCGTCACGGCGATTCTGATCCTCACCTTCGGCATCGGACTGAACCTCACGCTGTTTCAGATGGCCAACATCGTTCTGCTGCGGCCGCCCAAGATCCAGCATCCAGAAACCCTCGCCCACCTCTACCGGCAATCGCCGCGTTGGAACTCTTCAGGCATTCCCTATGTGGCGGCCCAACAGATCGCGCGCGACAACCCCGCGCTGTCGGCCGTGCTGCTCGAAGCCTCAACGCCGATGCGCTGGGGAGAGGAATCGATCGGCATTCTCACGTCGTTCGTCTCGCCGAACTGGTATTCGGAGCTCGGTTACGGCGCGCTCGCCGGCCGCGTGTTCGTTCCGGCGATCGACGGCAAGCCCGATGCCCCTCCGGCGGTCGTGGTCAGCCACGATTTCTGGCGGTCGGTGCTCGGCTCGAATCCCTCGGTCGTCGGGACAACGGTGCATTTGAACAAGCGCGCGGCGACGCTGGTCGGCATCATGCCGGCGGAATTCCCGGGGCTCGGCCTCGATTTGCCCGCCGTCTGGCTCCCGATCAACCAGCGCGATTACTACTACCCCGACAGCCCGTTTCTTCGCGAATGGGACACGAACAACACGGCGCTCTACGGCCGACTGAAAGACGGCATCTCCGCGGCCGCGGCCCGCGACAGGCTGAAGGTCACGATGGCGGCGCTGCACGCGCAGCGACCTGAAAACATCGCGAACGACGAGTGGCTCGAACCGATCATGGGCAGCGCGAATTTCATGCGGGCGAGCGAGCGCATGCAGATCGTCGGCGTGATGTCACTGCTCGGCGCGCTCACCAGCCTGGTGTTGCTCGTCGCCGCCGCGAACCTCGGCAACCTCGTGTTGTCGAGGGCGACGGGCCGCGCCCGCGAGCTTGGCGTCCGCATCGCGCTCGGCGCGCGCCGTTCGCGCATCGTGAGACAACTGCTGATTGAAACACTGCCGCTTGGTTTGGCTGGCGCGGCCGGCGGGCTCATCTTCGCGACGTGGGCATCGCAGATCATTGCCGCCCTCGCCGGGCTGCCTGAGTATCTCGAGTTCGGCCCTGACTGGCGGGCCGTTCTCGTAAGCCTGGGCTTGTGCCTGGCGGCGCTGGCCCTGGTCGGCGCGCTTCCAGCCTGGAAGGTCTCTCAACAGGAGTTGACGGCCGCGATCAAGGACGGCGGCCAGCAGGTCTCGATCCGGCTCGATCGCGCCCGGATTCGCCGGCTCCTGCTCGCGGCGCAGGTGGCAGGAAGCTGTCTGTTGCTCGCGGTGTCGGTGATGATGGCGCGCAGCCTGCAACGCGTGTTGACGACCGACATTGGATTCGAATTCGAGCAAAGCGCCGTGCTCGACGCCGGCCTGGCGCGGCTTGGCGTGGAGGATGACGCGGCTCGCACCTATTGGGCCGAGGTGAAGGAACGTGTCATGGCCAATCCTGAAACGCTGGGTTCAGCCATCGCTCTGGCGGCTCCGTTCGGGGGGCGCGTCAATGAGACCGGCTACGACGAGACCCGACCGCTCCGTGTGATTGCCAACCACGTCGACCCCGGGTTCTTCTCCTTGTTGGAGATTCCGATCATCGAGGGGCGGACGTTCGAGCCGGGCGACGATCCGCTCACGGCGATCGTGATAAGCCGGACGCTGGCGACTCGGATGTACGGAACCACCGATGTGGTCGGGGAGGGGTTCCCCAGGACCGCGCCGACCGACACCGTCCTTGGCGTCGCCGGCGACGCGCACACGATCAAGGTCGGGAGGATGGGTGTGGCGGAGCTCTATCGGCCGCTCGCACCGGCCGATTACAACGAGGCCGTTCTGATCGCGCGGGCGCGGACCGATGCTGCGCGGCTGCGTCCGGTGCTGAACGAAGCCGCCGCCATCGACTCGCGCGTGTTCCCGGGCGTGCGTCTGCTCAGGGACGATTTCCGGCGCCAGACCCGCGATCCCCGCATTGCGAGCGGTGTGGTGGTGTCCATCGGCCTGCTCACGCTGCTGCTCGCCTGCATCGGCATCTTCGGGGTCGTGTCGTACGGCGTGGCCCTGCGTAAGAAAGAGATCGGCATCCACCTGGCCCTCGGTGCCACCGCACGGGCAATCCTGCGGCTGGTGATGCGGCAGGTGTTGTCGCCGGTGTCGGCCGGAATGGTCGTGGGTGTCGCCGCCGCGGCGCCGGCGGCCATCGTGCTGTCGAACAGCCCGATGCAGTTACAGTCGGCCGACCCGCTTGCCTACGGGGTGGCGATTCTGATCTTCGCCTCGGCGGGGGTCACGGCCGCCATGCTGCCGGCGCTGCGCGCCCTGAAGTCGGATCCGATCCGCGCGTTGAGGCACGAATGAACGGTAGTTGGTGGCGGCGGGTGTGGCATCTGATGAATCGGCCCCGGTTGGAGCGAGACCTCAAGCGTGAAATGCGCGAGCACCGTGAGATGATGCACGACCCCTCGACGTTCGGCGATTCTCATCGCATGCTCGAACGCTCGCGCGATGCCTGGGGCTGGAACTGGCTCGACGATGCGATGCAGGACCTCGCCGTCGGCATCCGCACGCTGCGGCGATCGCCCTCTTTCGCGATCACGGCGACACTGATCCTGACGTTCGGCATCGGCGTCAACGTGATGTTGTTTCAGATGATCCAGGTGGGGCTCCTCCGTCCGCCGGCGCTGAAGAACCCCGACACGCTGGTCCGTTTCCTGCGATCGGCGCCCAACAGCACCACCACCACGGTGCCGTATCCGCTCGCACAGTTCGTGAAGGATAACAACAGCGTGCTGGCGGCCGTGGTGGTCGAGGCTTCCTCGAGCATCGCCTGGGGACCGAACGCCGCCGAACAGATTGACGCGTCGTTCGTGTCGGCGAACTGGTTCGACGAGGTCGGCTATGGTCCTTTGCGCGGCCGGATGTTCAGCGAGTCGCTGGACGCGGGCGGCGACGTCCCGTCCGTCGTCCTTGGCTACGCCTTTTGGCGTAACCGCCTCGGCGCCAGCCCTAATCTCATCGGGACTACGGCATATCTCGATCGCAAGCCGGTGACCATCGTCGGCATTGCGCCGGCGGCGCTGCCCGGTTTCGACCTCACCGTACCGGATGTGTTCGTTCCGATCGCGCAGCGCGAATACTTCTATCCGGAAAGCACGTTACTGCGCGCGTGGACTGACGGCACCGTCGACATGTACGGACGCCTCCGGAACGGCGTGGCGCCCGCCGCGGCGCGCGAAGCGTTGCGGTCGACCATGCAGGCGATTGCCATCCAGCGGCCCGAGGTCAAGAGCAACGAGTGGCTGGAGCCCCTGCTGGCCCGGAACAACTTCATGCGGCCCAGCGTGCGGCGCGAGATCCTGACCGTCGCGTCGTTGATCGGCAGCCTCACTGCGTTGGTGTTGATGGTGGCGGCGGCGAACCTTGGCAACCTCGTGATGTCGAGGGCCACCGGGCGGGTGCGCGAGCTCGGCGTGCGAATGGCGCTGGGCGCGCGGCGGACGAGGATTGTTCGCCAGCTCGTGATCGAAGCGGTGCCGCTCGTCGCCTTGGGTGCGCTCGGCAGCCTGGCCTTCGTGTGGGTGACCGCGATGCTGCTGGCAGCGTATGGTGACTTCCCGCCATACCTTGACTTCAGCATCGAGTGGCGGACCGTGGCAGTCGCCGTCACGCTTGGCGCCTTGTGCCTGGGGGTTGTTGGCTTGCTGCCGGCCTGGAAGGTCGCGCAACAGCACTTGATCGAGGCGATCAAGGACGGCGGCCAGAATGTGTCCCGGACGCTCGACCGGGCGTTGATGCGCCGCGTCATGGTGGCAGCACAGGTCGCGGGAAGCTGCCTGCTGCTGATTGTCGCCGGCATGATGATCAGGAGCGTGCAGCGCGCGTTGGAATCCAGCATGGGCTTCGACTACCAGCGGGCCGCCGTACTCTCGATGCCGCTCGGCCGCTATGGAATCACCGGCGATGCCGCGCGATCGTACTGGTATGCGGTGAAGGAGCGCGTGCGCAGCCACCCCGAAGTGGAAGAGGCCGCCATCGTCACCGCCGCGCCGCTCGGTGGCCGCGTGTTCGAGACGAACTACAACGACACGCCCGGCATCGCGACGCTGGTGCAGAGCGTCGACCCGGAGTACTTCGCCGTGATGCGGATTCCATTGCTCGCCGGCCGGTTGTTCGGCGCCGGCGACGAGAAGACAGTGATTGTCAGCCGCCGGCTCGCGCTCGAGATGTACGGCACGCTGGACGTGCTCGGAAAAGGCTTTCCGAAGTCGGCGTCTGGCGGCCGCAGCACGGCGATGGACGTGGCCTCTCTCTCCGCTGCGAAAGGCACCATCATCGGCGTGGCTGGCGACGCGCATTCGATCAAGGTCGAAGCCAACAACGTCGCGGAGCTGTACCGGCCGCTCGAGCCGCAGGACTTTTCGCTCGTGTTCCTGGTCGCGCGCGCGCGAATCGATGCGGATCGCCTGCCGCCGGTGCTGCGCGAGTCGGCGACGCTGGACCCGCGCGTGATCCCGACTGCGCGAGCGATGCACGAGGACTTCGACCGGCGCATGTCCGGGCCGCGCATTGCGAGCGCGGTTGCCGCCGGCATCGGCATGCTGACCCTGGCGCTGGCGTGCCTGGGGATTTTTGGCGTCGTGTCCTACGGTGTAGCGTTGCGGACCAAGGAGATAGGCATCCGAGTGGCGCTCGGCGCGCGACCGCCCGCGCTGTTGAGGGCCATCGTCCGTCAAGTGTTGACGCCCGTGGGCATCGGCCTCGTGATCGGGCTGATTGCGGCGGTTCCGATCGGATTCGCGCTCGCGAGAGAACCCTTTTACCTTCAGAACGTCGATCCGGTGGCCGTCGCCGCCGCCCTTGCCATCTTCGTGACCGCGGGCGCGCTAGCGGCCTTCTGGCCGGCCCTCGAGGTGCTCAAAGCTGATCCAATCCGTTCGCTGAGGCATGAATAGTCAGCGCTGATAGACCCTTCGACTCGCGCCAGTTCGCGTTCATCGCAAACTGGCGCTCGCTCAGGGCAGGCGCCCCGCCACGACTTTGCCGCCCACCATCGTCATCATCACCTGGGCGTCGCGAAGCCGGGGCTCGGGGCACGTCATCGGGTCTTCATTCAAGACGACGAGATCGGCGAGCTTGCCCGGCTCGATCGAGCCCTTCGTGTGTTCCTCCATCATCAGCCACGCGTTGTTGATGGTCGCGAGCCGCAGCGCCTGCTGGCGGCTGATGCGCTGATCGGCGCCGAGCACGCCGCCGCTGATCGTGTCACGCGTAACGAAGTGATAGATGGTCCACAGCGGCGGATAAGGCACGACCGGCGCATCCGTGCCCGACGACACCGGCAGGCCGGCGTCGAGATACATCTTGACCGGCGTGGTGATGCCGGCGCGCGCCGCGCCCCAATACCTCACGAGGCTCGGTCCCGCCAGGTACAAGTGGTTCTGTGCGGAAATCGCCAGGCCCAAGGCCTTCATCCGCGGCAGCTGATCGGGCCGGCCAATGAACGCGTGCTCGATCGACCAGCGCCGCCCCGCGATGGATCGGTCGGCGTTGGCCTTCTCGTAGGCATTCAGGACGAGGTCGATGGCGGCATCGCCCACGGCATGCGTGGCGACTCGCCAATCCTGTTGGTTGAACGCGCGAACCGCGGCGATGTAACGCTCGGTGTCGATCGTTTGGAGCCCGCGGAACGTCCGGTTCTCGCCCCACGGCTCCTCGTAGGGCTCGCGCATCAAGCCGCCTTCGAAGCCGCCGTCAACGGCCAGCTTGACGCCGCCGACTCGCAGCCACTCATCGCCCTCGTCTGGCGCGATGCCCGATTGCAGCAGCGGCGGGGCGGTGCCGTCGAGATTGGTCGCCGTGCTCATCAGGACGTTCAGGCGCATCGTGAGCTGGCCGCGCTTCTGAATTTCCTGAAGCATGCGGTACTCGGTGATCGACACGCCCGGATGCCTCACGGTGGTGAGGCCCGCTTCATTGAGCCTCTTGTAGTCGGCAATGCGCGTCGCGAGCTGCTCGTTGTTCGTGCGAATGGCCGGAGGAAGGCGGACCAGCGCTCTTGCCGAATCAACGAGCTCGCCGTTCAACCGGCCATCCGCATATCGGGTGATCCGGCCGCCGGCGGGCACAGCCGTCGTTTCCGTGATGTTCGATCGCGCCAACGCGGCGGAGTTGAGAATGTATTCATGGCCCCCGCGCACAAGGATCACGGGGTGGTCCGGCGCGGCGCGGTCGAGGTCGTCTCGCAGCGGCAGCCGCTGCTCCTTAAGCTGCGCCTCGTGCCAGTCGCTGTTCGACATGATGAGGTCGCCGGGCTTCGACGCCTTGACGCGTGCCGCCACGGCCGACGCGATATCGCTCAACGAGCGGGCGCGAGACAGGTCGACACCCGGGCCGCCGCCCGCGCCGTGCAGGTGGTTGTCCATCAATCCGGGCATCACCGTCTGGCCCTTCAGGTCGATCAGCCGGGTCGACGGGCCCGCAATCGATCGCATCTGGTCGCTGCTGCCGACGGCCATGAACCGATCGCCGGCGATCGCCACCGCCTCGGTGACAAGGAACGATCGGTCCACCGTGATCACGTTGGCGTTGTAGAGCACGAGATCGGGCGCCGGAGGGCGGGGCAGAACCTGGGATAGCGCCAGGGCGAGGAGGGCCGTCTTGTTCACGGCCGCAGAATACCCTTTCGACTCGCGAGCTTGGAGCTCGCGACCACTCGCCCAGGGCAGGCTCCAGCCGGTGTAGCCCTCTGGGGACGAGCTCTGCGGTAGCCGGTGATCCCGTGGCTTCAGGCCCACATTGCCGGAATTGCGCGAAAATTCAGTGCAGGATCGGCGCCGCCGGACCGATAATCTTTAAGCCTCACGTTACTTTCGGTGGCAAAACGACGGCTCAAACATTGCACAATACGAGGTTCATGCAGCGTCTGTTGTCCTCTCTGGTGTTCACCGTGGCACTGTTTTGCCCGTGGGCCGCGCTTGCCCAGCAGGGGCCCTCCAATTGCTCGGTTACGTCGCAGAACCTGTGGGTGCGCGACCAACTGACGACGTATTACTACTGGTATCAGTTCCTTCCGACCAACATCAACGCCGCCTCGTTCGCATCGCCGGAGGCGTACCTCGACGCCGCACGCTACAAGGCCGTTGACAAGACCTACAGCTACATCACGTCGGCTGCTGCCAACGATGCCTTCTATAGCGACAGTCAAGTCATCAAGTTCGGCATGACGACCCAGACCACCACCTCGCACATCAACATCTTGCAGGTGTGGGACGGCAGTCCGGCGTTCGAAGCTGGCATCGCTCGTGGCGATCGCATCACCCAGATCAACGGCCAGACGGTCGCGTCGCTCGTGGCGAGTGGCACCATCGCCACGGCCTTTGGCGCGGACCAGGTCGGCGTCACGGCCGACGTGGTGTTCTTCAAACCGTCCGGCGAGCAACGGCAAGCACGGATGGTCAAGCGAATCGTCACCATTCCGACGGTGTCGCTCACCCGTGTCGTGGAGGTCGACGGCCGCAAGGTCGGGTATTTCTCGTTCCTGAATTTCGTGCGTCCGTCCGAGGCCGCATTGAACGAGGCGTTCGCGGCGCTGCGCGAGGCCGGCGCCACAGAGCTGGTGCTGGATCTCCGCTACAACGGTGGCGGACTCGTCGACATCGCCGTGCATCTATCGAGTTTGATCGGCGGGTCGCGCACCAGCGGGCAGGTGCTGCTGAACTACGTGCACAACGACAAGGTTGGGCCGGTGCTGAACAAGACCACGCGATTCACGAATCCGGAGCAGGCCCTCAACCTGTCGAGGCTGGTCGTGATTACGACACGGAGCTCGGCGTCTGCCAGCGAGCTTCTGATCAACGGTTTGCGGCCCTACATGCCTGTCGTGGTGATCGGCGACACGACGTACGGAAAGCCGGTCGGCCAGTATGGGTTTACGTTCTGCGACAAGGTCCTGGCGGCCGTGAATTTCTCGGTCAAGAACGCCAATCTGGAAGGCGACTACTTCGAGGGCCTTGCGCCGACGTGTGCCGCGTCCGACGACGCATCCCACCAACTCGGCGATCCGGCCGAAGCGTCGTTTGCGGAAGCGCTGACTTTCATCCGCACGGGCGCATGCAGCGCCAATACGGCCGCAGCGTCGCGCACGCTTCGCACGCTCGACACGGGGCCGCGCCCGGTCGGCTGGCAGGCGCTCATCAACGCGCAGTGAGTGCCCGAACTCCCTGACATCGAGCTCTACCTTCACGCCCTCAGGCCGCGCATCGTCGGCCGGCGGCTGGAGCGCATTCGCCTGGCGAGCCCCTTCCTGGTGCGCTCGTTCGATCCTCCGCTCGAACACGTCAATGGCAAGACCGTCATCGGCCTGCGCCGCCTTGGCAAGCGCCTGGTGTGGGAGTTGGACGATGCCTTGTTCCTCGTCATCCACTTGATGATCGCCGGGCGTTTCAAATGGAAAGAGGCAGGCGCTAAAGTGCCGGGCAAGGTCGGTCTGGCGGCGTTTGATTTTCCCAACGGAACGCTGCTGCTGACGGAGGCCGGATCGAAGCGGCGCGCCTCAATGTATCTCGTCAAGAGCGAGCGGGCGCTGGCAGCGCACGATCCGGGCGGCATGGACGTGCTGTCGTCGAGCGTCGCCGAGTTTGCGGCGGCCTTGACCCGGGAGAACCACACGCTCAAGCGCGCGCTGACCGATCCGCATCTGCTGAGCGGCATCGGCAACGCTTACTCCGATGAGATTCTGCACGCCGCCAGGCTCTCGCCCATGCAGTTGACGAGCCGCTTGAGCCGCGCCGAGATCGCGGCGCTACACGCCGAGACGATCCGCATCTTGATCAAGTGGCGCGACGATCTCATCGCCGAGACCGGCGATGGCTTTCCCGAAAAGGTCACCGCATTTCGCGACGGCATGGCGGCCCATGGCCGGTACGGCAAGCCGTGCCCGGCGTGCGGCACCGCGATTCAGCGGATCCAGTACGCGTCCAACGAAGCGAACTATTGCCCGACGTGTCAGACGGGTGGGAAGCTGCTGGCCGATCGCGGTCTGTCGCGGTTGTTGAAAAGCGATTGGCCCAAGTCGCTGGAAGAGCTCGAGCAGTTCAAGGCCAATAGGCGGGTCTGAAGACCCGCCTCTACCGCTAGCCTTCGACCTCTGCCAACTCGGGCTCGCGCGATTCGGCGGGTGCAGGCGCTGCGGCTGGATTGATGTCGCGCTCGTGGACGAGGCACTCCGTCAAGTAATCGTGCGCGGCGCCGTCAGGCCGCGCCAGCAGTTGCTCGAGTGGCGTGCGCGTGTTGAGGTCCTGCTCGCGGCCCTGCAAGCTCGGAAACGTGCCGTCGGGCCGCTGGCGCACATAGCGATACCAGAAGTCCGTGTGCCACCTGACGAACTGCGTGACGCGCTCGAGACCGTAGGCGTCGGCGCCCCAGTGCTCTTTCGCAAGCGCGATGTAACGCCGGTAGATGGCCAGGCGATCCTCACCTGATAAATCCTGATACCCCTCGCTCACCTCGCGAAACAGCCACGGCTTGATCAGGACGCCGCGTGCCGTCATCACGCCGGCGCAGCCGGATCGTGCCCGCGCGGCGGCGATGTCTTGCGGAAACAACAGGTCGCCATTGCCGACGACCGGAACGGGCACGGCTGCGACGACGCTGCCGATGGCATCCCAGTCGGCAGCGAACCGATAGCGCGCGTTGCGCGTGCGGCCGTGCACGAACAGCGCGTCGGCGCCGCCATCGACGGCGGCCTTTGCTTGATCCAGTACGTTCCGCATGTCGTCGTTCCAGCCAAGGCGTAACTTGACGGTCACCGGTACCTTCGTCACGGCCTTCTTCATGGCTTCGACGATGCGCCGAATGCGCGCGGGCTGGCGGCCGAGCGCGGCGCCAATGCCTTTGTGCGTGAAGTGATCGATCGGGCACCCGCAGTTCAGGTCCACCAGGTCGGCGCCGCGTGATTCCACGAGCGCCGCGGCCCAGCCGAGCTCTTCTGGATTGGTGCCGGCGAGCTGCACGCCGAAAAACGGCTCGCCCTCGAACCGGCGGATCAGCGCAAACTCGCCCTTCTTGCGCTGCTTCAGCCGCCTGGCCACGGTCATCTCGCTGATCGTGATGCGCGCGCCGAGCTCGACGCACAGCCGGCGATAGGGGAGGTTCGAGCCCTTGGTCATCGGCGCCATCACCACGGCGCCCGTCAGCACGTCTCGAAGATCCATAACTGTGTGGGGACACACCTTCCTTGTCCACCGAAGCGCTGGGCGCGAAGGTGGAAGGTTTGTCCAACCATGTTAGCCTGATCCCATGCGCCAACGTTTGGTTCTCGCGGGATTCCTCACGTGCTCGCTCTTTGCAGGCGGGGCTACGGCGCAGACTGGCCAGAAACATTTTCTGTGGAAGGTGGAAGGACCCAAGGGCGGCATCGTTTACCTGCTGGGATCGATGCACGTGTTGACGCCCGACTTTTACCCGCTCGCGCCGGAAATCGACAAAGCGTTTGCGGCATCGGCGACGCTGGTCGAGGAGGTCGACATCGACGAGATGAGCGATCCGGTGCAGATGATGGGCGCGCTTGCCAAGGCGATGCTGACCGACGGTAGCACGCTCGAGCAGTTGATCGCGCCCGAGACGTTTGCGGAGGTGAAGCGGCGTGCCGAGAAGGCGGGCCTGCCGATGATCGCACTGCAGCGCATGAAGCCCTGGCTGGCGGCGATCACGCTGATGGCGCCGACGCTCGAAGCCGCCGGGTTCCGGCCCGAGCTCGGCATCGACCAGCATTTTTTCAATCGCGCCAAGAAATCCGGGATGAAGCGGCAGGCGCTCGAGACGCTGGCGTATCAGCTCGATCGGTTCGATCAAATGCCGATGAAGGTCCAGGAAGAGATGTTGAAGACGACGCTCGCGGATCTCGACACCCAGGCCGGCAACATCGGCACGCTCGCCAAGGCGTGGCGCGACGGCGACGCAAAAGCGCTCGAGGTGTTGATGCTCGGCGCCTTCCTCGAGTCGCCGGAGATCTACGAGCGGCTGCTCGTCGAGCGTAATCGCAACTGGATTCCGACCATCGACACCTGTCTCGATCAAAACGCCAACTGCTTCATCGTCGTCGGCGCGGCGCACCTGGTCGGGCCGCATGGCATTCCCACCCTGCTCGAGAAAAAAGGCTACAAAGTTACGCAGCAATAGGTGGAGAGCCTTGGGTGCCTACGATGCCTGGAGTGCCCGGAGGCGGACACCCGGTTTCTGATGGTGGACGCCGCCGTTCGTCCCGCCGGCCTAAACCCGCCCAAATCGCCCGAGTGCGTGGCACGTCGATTGATACTTGAGGCGCCATGATTGGACCGCTGCGCGACCTTGTCCATGCCTGGCGGGGGCT